>NZ_JAJNAY010000001.1:0-300000 GCF_021010565.1 Chryseobacterium turcicum | reverse complement strand
ATTCTAAAAGGACTGATTGAAGTGAAAACCACCGTATCTCCAATTAAATACCTCCAAAGTCCGCCATTGGTGGTAATTACCATTGCGTAGTTTTTTCCTACTTCTACCCCTTCAAGACTCACTACCTTACGATTAGAATGGTAAAACTCATCCATAGGAATAAACTCATAGAAAATTCCATAATCGAGCATTAGAAGCATTTCATCACTATTTGATCTGTCCTGAATTCCAAAAAAGCCTTCAGAAGCATTGTAGATTTCATAGTAATTGATATCTTTTCCGATAATCGGTTTATACTGCTCTTTATAGGGTTTAAAGCTAATTCCGCCGTGAAAGAAAACTTCCAGGTTTGGCCAAAGTTCAGAAACGCTTTTTACATCCGTTTCTTTTAAAACTCTTTGTAAAAGGACCATCATCCAGCTGGGAACGCCTAAAATACTTCCTACATCTTCATTTTTAACTTCAGAAACAATGGCTTTAAGCTTGCTTTCCCACTCTCCCATCAACGAAACTTTTTTACTCGGAGTTGTGGTAATTTCTACCCAAAAAGGAAGGTTATCAATTAAAATGGCCGAAAGGTCACCAAATTTTGTATTAAAATCGGCATACAATTCAGAACTACCGCCAAGACGCAAATTTTTATTGGTGAAAAGCTGATTTTCAGGATGGTTATTGGCATAGATTGACACCATATCTTTTCCTGCTTTCAGGTGGCAGTATTCCAGACTTTCAGCAGAGATAGGAATAAATTTACTTTTGGCATTAGTTGTGCCCGAAGATTTAGCAAAATGCTTGATGTAGCCCGGCCAGCTTACATCTTTATGCCCTTGTCTTGCACGTTCTACATACGGCTCAAATTCTTCATAAGAAACGATAGGAACTTTATTTTTAAAATCCTGATAACTTGATATCGAATTAAACCCATATTTCTTGCCATATTCGGTGTCTTCTGCATGGAATAATTGAGAAAACAGAATTCCTTTCTGGGTATCGATAGGATAATCCATAAAATTCTGAATCTGATCTATCCTTTGCTTGATAAACCAATTAACTACCGTATTGAAAAGTGCTTTCGTTGCCATTAAGACAAATATAATAAATTTTATATTCCATCAGAATTTTTAACCCTTATATCTTATTTAAAACATTAAAAAACAACAAAATAGAACATAAAAACCTCATTATCAAAATAAAACACAGTTTTAAAGAAAATTAGTAGTATCAATTTTTATAAAAGCATATTCCACGATAAGGTTCCCTAATTTTTACCGTGTAATATGATCATTAATACCTCAACCCAATGTTTAGCCATTCGTATTTTTAATCATCAACTCCGGAAGTGATATTATTATAAAATAAAAAACCATCACAAAATTGCAATGGTTTCTCTATAAACTTTATTATTGTTAGATTAACAATACTCGTCGTATGCAGCCTGTAAGTTAGCAGCAATTGCTCCTGCAGGATTACCTTCGATATGATGTCTCTCAAGCATATGAACCAACTCTCCGTCTTTGAAAAGCGCCACACATGGTGAACTTGGAGGGAAAGGAGCTAAGTGCTTTCTTGCAGCTTCTACCGCTTCTTTATCAAAACCTGCAAAAACAGTCGTTAAATGATCAGGTTTTTTTTCTCCTGTTAAAGAATAAACAACTCCTGGTCTTGCAGCTCCAGCTGCACAACCGCATACAGAATTGATTACTAAAAGAGTAGTTCCTGATTGCTTTAAAGCATCTTCTACCTGTGCAGGAGTTGCTAAATCTGCGAAACCTTTATCTGTAAGCTCAGCCTTCATAGGCATAACTAAATCTGTTGGATACATTTCTTATTTTTTTTAAGTGTTTACAAATTTACAACATTTCTAATGTGTTTACAATTCATAAAAACTATCTAAGTATTTAATAAACAAAATAAATCCCGATTAACATATAAGAATAAAATAATAATTTTTAATATTAATTAAATTTATTACACACATATTGTTATTTTTTTGATAGATTTGCAATGGTTCTAAAAGCTATTTCCATGAAAAAAAACTTATTGAATTTATAGTTCAAGACATTAGAGAAGATCTACTGTCAATCTAATTCCCTCACCTTTATCTTTGTTTGCTCTTCAGTTTTTAGAATTTATAACAAAACATCGATAAAGTATTTACAATAAATGAAGCCCGAAACATAAAGTTCCGGGCTTCGTTAATCAAATCGATATGCAAAGGTTGAATATCCTAATTGTTGCGAGATACGTGGTACGAGAATTTAACTCGAAACTGAAAACCCGAACCCCGAAACTTTATGAAAGTAGCTTCTTAGCCATCTCGGAAATACTTTTTCCATCAGATTTTCCGGCTAAATTTTTTGAAGCAATTCCCATTACTTTTCCTAAATCTTTAATAGATTCAGCTCCTGTTTCAGAAATTATCTGCTTAATTTCAGCTTCCAATTCTTCAGAAGATAACTGTGCAGGTAAAAATTTCTCAATGACTTTCATCTGAGCTTCTTCTACTTCTGCCAAATCATTTCTTCCCTGAGCGGTAAACTGCTCGTAAGAATCTTTACGTTGTTTGATCATTCTCTGCAAAATTGCAATTTCCTGTTCAGGTGAAACCTCAGCTCCTAAAGCTTCCGTTTTCAGCAATAATATCTGAGATTTTACAGCACGCAAAGAATCTAAAGCCACTCTGTCTTTAGCTCTCATTGCTGTTTTTATTGCTTCGCTTATTATTAATTCTAAACTCATTATTATTAATTTGAAAATTTGAAAATGGATTAATTTGAAAATGCTTGATGCTTTGATAACATTTAATTAAAAAATGATTATCAACATATTACAAACTCGCTTAGCTCAACAAAATTGTTTTATTTTAACAACTCGCTAATTTTAAAATTCTCAAATTAGCCCATTTTCAAATTGAATTAGTCTACATCTTTATTTAAAAATCTATTTTCTCTGATCTGCATGTTTCCGTTGTTATCAGACAAATACGTGTTGATATTTTGATCTGACGCATTGGAACCGTCAATCGAAATATTTTTTCTTTTAAAGGCTGGTACAGATTCAAATTCATTCACAATATCGAAATTCTGGTAACGAGAATTAAATTCTTTTAATTTATTTCTTCTCTCTACCACTCTTTCCTGTTCTGCAGGTTTATTGACGAAAGTAAATTCAGAATCGGCTTGTTTCTGTGTTTCTATTTCTGCTCTAGTCTGGAAGGGTGATCTTTCTTCTACTTTTGGCTGCTCAGGAGTCTGATAGAAGGTTTCCATTGTCTGAAAGGTTTCTTCTATTTTTCTCTCGATTACTACTGAAGATTCAAGTTCGTTTTTTGGCTGGCCAAAATCATAGTTAGACTCAACAAGAGGTTCATTAACAGTAAAGTTAAACTCAACTTTTTTTTCGTCAGAATAGCTATTGCTGAAAGAATTATCAGTAGGTTCTTCTCTCTTATTTTCAAAATCAAAAGAGAAAGACTGAATTTCTAAATCATTAGGGTCATCATCAAAAGAAAACAAATGAGAATCGTTATTATTGTCTAATTCTTCATTTTTCCAAACCTGAGTATGGCTTTCTGACGTATCTTCCTCTCTATCAGAGAACTTTCTTTCAGTTTTTACATTTTCATCCTCAATAATCATTTTTTTTTCAGATGACGACATTTTAAAACGTGGCCCGTCATGATCTTCGTCATCTAATCTGAAAAGATTTTTCCCTCCAAAGTCATATCCTTGCTCTGGTGCAACCTCTCTCTCATCTCTTGTTTTGAAAGGAGAAGATTTTGGAGCCTCCAAAGCATCATTTAAACTAATTCTGATTTTCTCTGTAGGACCCGAAAACTTTTGGTTATCATTTGAAAAACCTGTAGCAATCACCAATACACTTACCGCATCACCTAATTCTTCATCAGCACCAACCCCGAAGATAATATCAGCGGTGTGACCTGCTTCTTTCTGGATATAATCCATGATGATTCCGATTTCGTCCATGGTAGCTTCTTCTACACCACTTCTGATCAACAATAGTACATTTCTTGCGCCTGTAATTTTGTTGTCATTCAATAATGGAGAATCTAATGCTTTTCTTACAGCTTCTTCGGCTTTATTTTCACCTGAAGCTGTACCAGTAGACATCAATGCCGTACCAGAATTTTGAAGCACAGATTTAGCATCTCTAAAGTCAATGTTTACATCAAAATAACCTGTAATAACCTCAGCCATTCCTTTTGCGGCATTAGTTAAAACTTCATCGGCTTTTGAGAACCCTTGTTTGAACCCAAGGTTACCAAATTGTTGTCTTAATTTATCGTTGTTGATTACAATTAATGAATCAACATTATTTCTTAATTTATCAAGTCCTAATTCAGCCTGATCAAGTCTTCTTTTCCCTTCAAAACTGAAAGGTACAGTAACAATACCTACCGTAAGAATTCCCATATCTTTGGCCACTTTAGCAATAACTGGCGCTGCACCGGTACCGGTACCACCACCCATTCCTGCAGTGATGAATACCATTTTGGTATTTTGGCCCATTGCTGCTTTAATCTCTTCGATACTTTCGATAGCCGCTTTTTCTCCTACTTCAGGATCTGCACCCGCTCCAAGACCTTCAGTAATGGTAATTCCTAACTGAACTTTGTTTGAAACCGGATTATTATCTAAAGTCTGTGCATCGGTATTACAAATCACGAAATCTACCCCGTGAATACCTTTCTCGTACATGTGTTTTAGGGCGTTATTTCCACCGCCCCCTACACCGATAACCTTGATGATCGAAGAATTTCCTTTTGGCAGATCAAATGAAAATCCTTGTGTGCCTATATTTTCCATATTTAATTTTTTCTAATTGATAATCGATTATGATCGTTGATGAAAATATCATTCATCGCTTATCATGCATCATTTATAGTTTTTATTCTACTTCTTCAAAGAATTTTTTAACTTTCTCCATCAGCGACTGTCCGAATGTTGGTTTCGAAGATCTTGATGTTTGTACAGGAACTTTAACCTCTTCCTCTACTTGAGGTGTTACAAGAGTTTGAGATTCAGCATTATTATTAATTTCCTCTACATTTTGCTCAATTTTGTTCTCAACTTCAGCTTCAACCTCTTCTTCTACAGCAATTGTTTTCTTATCTCTAATCTTTAAACTTTCCATCAATAAACCGATAGAAGTTGCAAATTCCGGGCCTTTAAGATACTGATTTTTATCATTCGCAACGTATTCATTTGCAAAACCAATTCTACTATCAAAACCTGTCGTATAATTTGCCAGCTGACGAAGATGCTTCAAATTTGAACCACCCCCTGTCAAAACAATTCCTGCAATCAGTTTTTTCTTTTGTTCGAAAGCTCCATAAGCTTTCAATTCTGTATTGACCATTTCCAAAATTTCTTCCACTCTCGCATTGATAATCTGTGCTAAAGTTTTAAGAGAAATCTCTTTATCGGGTCTACCGTGTAGTCCCGGAATCGTTACAAATGTGCTGTCTTTTTCCAACTCAGGAACTGCAGAACCAAACTTAACCTTTAATTGCTCGGCGTGCTTTTCTATAATGGAACATCCTTCCTTAATATCTTCAGTAATGATACCACCACCGTAAGGAATAACACAAGTGTGACGAATAATATTATCTTTAAAAATAGCAATATCTGTAGTACCACCACCGATGTCTACAATCGCTACTCCTGCTTCTTTTTCTTCTTTAGTCAAAACAGCTTCAGAAGATGCTAAAGGCTCTAAAGTAAGCGCCTCCATCTCTAAACCAGCTTCTCTTACGCATCTTGCAATGTTTCTGATGCTTCCCATTTGTCCTACAACAACGTGGAAGTTGGCTTCCAGACGTTTTCCGTGCATTCCAACAGGCTCCTGAATTTCACCTTCAGAATCTACTTTATATTCTTGCGGAAGAACATGAATAATCTCTTCTCCCGGTAACATTACCAATTTTTTTACCTGGTCTTTTAATGCCTCGATGTCGTCGTCTGTGATAAATTTATCCGGCTTCTCGCGCATAATATAATCTGAGTGCTGCAATGAGCGAATGTGCTTCCCTGCAATCCCCACAGTGACCTTATGAATAGGAACTCCGGAACTGGATTGTGCTTCTGCCACAGCTGCCTTAATAGAGTTGATGGTTTGCGAAATATTATTCACAATACCTTTATGAACTCCTAGACTCTTTGCCTTCCCGACACCGAGAATTTCTATCTTGCCGTGTGCATTCCTCCTTCCGACAATGGCGACAATCTTGGTTGTCCCGATGTCAAGACCTACTGAATACTCTTGATTTTCCATTGTATATATTGATTTGATTTAATTCAACTTTTTTTAATATTTGGCAATTTTAATTGCTATTTTATTTTGATAGGATTTTATCCTATTCTTTGTTAATCCGTCCCTTCAGGACTTTTTTTTATTCTATTTTAACCTTAGCTTTCGGTTTGACGACCGCTTTTGGTTTTGTGTTTTCTTTCGGTTTTAAAGAAGTCGAACTCGCTTTTTTCACTGTCGGCTTTAGATTGATTTCTGCTTTTTTAACGGAAGAAACTGCAACCGGAGCTTTTACCAAATCTTTATGACTCGCCTTTAAAATACTATCATTTTCTTTAAAATAAGGATTCAGCGTTGTTACAATCTGATTTTGATATTTTACCGAAATCATCTTATATTTTTGCGGGTCCTGAAACACCAGATATTTTTCTACAAAAGTTTTAAAACCTTTTACTTTTAATTCAATATTATCTAAATCTCCTATCTCCACTCGATAAATTCCTTCACTGGTCAGAAGATTATAACTGTCTTTATATTTTGAGATTCCAATGAAATATTTTTTACTGAAATCATCTTTGTCAATTTTATCAACCAACTCAGCCAGTTTTTCATACTCCTCTTTTTTCACATCACCCGTCACCAGCATGCATGGATGAGAATAAGTTCTGGAAATAGGAAATTCTACGCCTTTTTCATCCACATAAAAATCTTTTCCATTATAATTAAGCCTAAAAACCGGAACTCGTTGTTTGATATCTAAATTCAGTTTTCCATTTAAATTTAAATACACATTCGCACTGTCAACCGAAGGAAGAGCATTTATTTTCTTTTCCAGCTCCGGAATATTTAAATCTCCGACTTTCCTTGATGGATTTTCTTTATTGACAATCTCACGAATATCTTTTTCATCAATAAAATATACGGGAGTTTTCTCATTCATTTTTACAGAAATTTTATTGTCCGTAATCTTCTGACCCCCAAATTTCTTCAAAGAGAAACTCAGCAGGAACCCAAGAATGATTACTGTGATGGCAATTTTTAAAATTCTGTACTTGTTTTTCATTTTATTTTTTTGAACACAGAGTTCACAAAGTTCTTTCTATTAACCTCCTTTTTTTTGTTTCACTAAGCCGCTTCGCTTGTAGAAGCTAAACAATCATATTATATATCCGTTTATTACTCTTTGAATTCCCGTTTTAAACAGTTTAGAATTAATATTTAATAATAAGCCTAATCTGTAATTTCCCAATTTTAAATAATTTAATAAACTTGTTTTTTGTTTTTGAACACAGAGTTCACAAAGTTCTTTCTATTAATCTCCTTTTTTAGTTTCACTAAGCCGCTTCGCTTGTAGAAGCTGAACAATCATATTATATATCCGTTTATTACTCTTTGAATTCCCGTTTTAAACAGTTTAGAATTAATATTTAATAATAAGCCTAATCTGTAATTTCCTAATTTTAAATAATTTAATAAACTTGTTTTTTGTTTTTGAACACAGAGTTCACAAAGTTCTTTCTATTAATCTCTTTTTTTTGTTTCACTAAGCCGCTTCGCTTGTAGAAGCTGAACAATCATATTATAAATCCGTTTATTACTCTTTGAATTCCCGTTTTAAACAGTTTAGAATTAAAATTTAATAATAAGCCTAATCTGTAATTTCCCAATTTTAAATAATTTAATAATTGAGCATTGTGAAAATTATCTAAAGCTTCCTGAGCTTTAATCTCGATAACAACCTTATTTTCAATTAGCAAATCAATTTTAAAAGCATTCTTAACCTCTAAATTTTCATATTGTATTGAAAGAAATTTTTGTCTTTCAACCAATAATCCTCTATTTTTCAACTCATATTCAAGACACTGCTCATATACCGTTTCATATAAACCGGCTCCTAGTGCTTTGTTAATTTTCAATCCTGAATCAACTACTATTGCGGAAATTTCATTTTCATTCATTTGGGTGTTTTTATTTTTTGAACACTAAGTTCACAAAGTTTTTATAATTTACCCTATTAATTAGTCTCACAAAGCCGCTTCGCTTGTAAGAGGAATAAAATAGTAAAAACTGTCACTTTCATGCTTTTATAAGCGAAGCGGCTCTGTGAAACCTCTTTCGCATTATAAAAAATACCTCTGTGTTCTCTGTGTTCAACTAATTATTTCCCGCTCAGCCACTCGCAAATCGGGTCATACAGCGTATCTATATTTCCGGCACCTACGGTAAGCAAAATATCAAATTCTTTTTCTTTTATTTTATTGAAAGCTTCTGCTAAATCAGAAACCTCTTTTTTATCTAAACTCACTTTCTCTAAAAGCCATTTTGAAGTAATGCCTTCAAAATTTTCCTGAAGTTCTCTTGCCGGATAAATATCCAATAAAATCAATTCATCAGACTTATCTAAACTCTCTGCAAAACCATCTGCAAAATCACGTGTTCTGCTAAACAAATGCGGCTGAAAAACCACCAATAATTTTTTATCCGGATAAAACGTTTTAATTGAACCCATCACTGCATTGATTTCAGTCGGATGATGTGCATAATCGTCAATATAAATCTTACCACTTGGATAAATATGCTTTGTATATCTTCTTTTAATTCCTTTAAAATTGGCAATTGCTTTTTTTAAAGTGTCGAAGTCAACTCCTAAATTATGAAGAATAGCCAAGGCAACCGTTGCATTTTCTACATTGTGAATTCCAGGAACGTCCCAAACAAAATCTTTTATCGTTTCTGTTGGCGTATGAAAATCGAAATAGATTTTATCATAATCCATACGAAGATTATCTGAGTAATAATCAGCTTCTTCATTAACTGCATACGTTTTATGCGCTCTTCCTATTTCAATCCCTTTTCTTACAAAAAGCTGCTTATCTTCCAGAACTAAAGCTGCAAACTGTCTAAAACCCTCTTCAATTGTATTTTTATCACCGTAAATATCCAAATGATCGGCATCTGTAGAAGTAATCACTGCCCAATCCGGAGAAAGGCTAAGGAAACTTCTGTCATATTCATCGGCTTCAACCACAGAATACTGCGAACCATTATATAGAAAATTAGATTTAAAATTCTCAGAAATTCCGCCTAAAAAACATGAAAAAGGCAAGTTTGCTTCTTTACACAAATGCGCTACTAAAGTTGAAGTAGTGGTTTTTCCATGAGTTCCTGCCACTGCAATACAATCTGTGTTTTGAGTAATTAAACCTAAAACTTTAGCACGCTTTAAAACTTCAAATTGATGTTCATTAAAATAATCTAAAATATCCAGCTTTTTAATTGCCGGAGTATAAATCACCAATGTATCTTCTTTCTGAAGCGACGTAATTTTTTCGTCAATACCATCTTCAAAAACAATATCAATTCCCTCGCTCATCAAAGCAGTTGTCAATTTTGTATTGGTTTTATCATAGCCCAAAACTGTTTTGCCCGAAGCATGAAAATAACGCGCCAAAGCACTCATCCCGATACCTCCGATTCCCACGAAGTAAAAATTTTGATATGTTTTTAAATTGTTCATTCTGTTTTATTTGAGATTTGAAGTTTGAGATTTGAAATTTAACAACCTCTCATTCGTTTTTATCTCTATTTTATTATTTTAAACATCATTTTGTCATTCCGAGGAACGAGGAATCTCAATTTAGATTCTTCATTTCGCTGCACTACATTCAGAATGACAAACATTAATATTACTTAATCTCTTTAAAAATCTCATCTACAATCTCTTTTGCCGCATTGGGTTTGGCAAAATATTTCAGATTTTCAGACATTTCTTTTCTTACGTTTTCATTTTCGCAGATTTCTGATAATGTATTCCAGAATTTCTCCTGCATTTCAGAATCTTTTACCATTTTGGCTGCATTTTTTTCAACCAGATTCATCGCATTTTTTGTTTGATGGTCTTCCGCCGCAAAAGGGAAAGGCACCAAAACAACAGGTTTCTGTGCAACCGCTAATTCTGAAATTGCAATCGCTCCTGCTCGGGAAACAATGACATCTGCTGCAGAATAAGCCGTTTCCATATCCTTGATAAATTCTTTGATTTGAATTTGGTTGTCAGTTGTTGGTTGTTGGTTGTCAGATTTTCCATCAACCGACAACTGACAACTATCAACAATATCTTTATAATCTAATTTTCCGGTTTGCCAGATTAACTGATAGCCTTTTTCTTTCAGGTTTTCAAGGTTTTCTTTCCAACCGTTGTTTAATGTTCTTGAGCCTAAAGAACCACCCACGGAGAGAATAGTCAATTTATTTTTATCTAAACCTAATTTTTCTTTAGCTGAAGATGTTTCCTGCATTCCTGAAATAATATTCTCACGAATCGGATTCCCCAAAAATTTTATTTTTTCAGCCGGAAAACCTTCCACTTTAGGATAAGCTGTAAAAACAGCTTTTGCCTTTTTACTTAAAATTTTATTCGTTACTCCTGCATGTGCATTCTGCTCCTGAATAAAAATCGGAATTCCCATTTTGCTTGCTTCATACAAAGCTGGTCCACTTGCAAAGCCACCTGTTCCTACTGCAAAATCGGGAGCAAAACTTTTTATAATTCTTTTCGATTTAGATAAACTTTTCAAAATTTTGAAAGGCAAACCTAAATTAGATAGCATATTTCCTCTGTCGATTCCTGCGATATCAATTCCCTCAATTTTATAACCAGCTTGTGGAACTTTTTCCATTTCCATTTTTCCGTTGGCTCCAATGAATAAAAACTCAGCATCTGGAAATCTTCTTTTGATTTCATCTGCAATAGCAATTGCCGGGAAGATGTGTCCTCCCGTTCCGCCTCCAGATAATAATACGCGGATGGCTTTTGGCTTTTGGCTGTTTGCTGATTGATTGTTCATTTTATTATCAATTAATTGATTCTATTTTGATAGGATTGCATCCTATCCTTTGTTAAATCTTCCTTTCAGGACTTTAAGCAATGTCGTTTATTTCGACAATGCTTTGTTTTTTGCCCATTCCTTCTTCATCATATATCTGAATTCTTGAGCTTATATTTAAAATAATTCCAAGCTGAATGTAGGTTACCAGCATCGATGTTCCTCCGTAACTAATCAGCGGCAATGGCTGCCCTGTAACCGGAATCAAATTCACAGCAACGGCAATATTTACGGCTAACTGAATAAAAATCATCACCCCGAGACTGAGCACGAGCAATGAGCCGAAAAATGCGGGCATTTTACTCGCAATCATTACAATCCGGACAATCATAATCAGATACATACAGATGAGAAATCCGGCTCCTATTAAACCATATTCTTCTACAATTACTGCAAAAATAAAATCGGATGCAGATTGCGGAAGCATTTGTTTTAAAGCAGATTTCCCGGGTCCCATTCCAGTAATTCCACCATGAACGATGGCGGCTTTCGCCTGCATAACCTGGTAGTTTTTTGCTTTTATACTCTCATCATCTACATCAGCAGATTTTGCTTTGCTTGATGTGAAAGTTTCGATACGGCTCATCCATGTATGAACACGGTTTCCGCCAATCATATTGGTATTTAAGGCAATTAATAAAAATAATGCAATCGCTATAAATGATGCCGAAATAAATCCTGCAATATATTTCCAGTGCAGCTGTCCGATTACTAAAACGATTACCGAAACCATTAAAATCATCAATGCCGTAGAACCATTATCTTTTGCGACCAGCACAAAAACCAGTAAAATAGGCCCAAAAATGTACATTACATTCTCAATAGGAAGTCTTTCTCGGGTAATTTTCTTGGTTAAATATCGACACAGATAAATAATCAACATTAAAAAAGCAAAAGACGACGGTTGAAATGAAATCGGTGTTCCCGGGATTTTCAGCCATCTTGAAGCACTCGCTCCGTCAATGGTTTGCCCTGTAAACATTGTTACAATCAACAAAACAATCATTAAACCCAACATAATACTGCTGAGCTTACCCATGTATTCGTACTTCACCGTTCCTACCAATCGCATGATGGCCAAACCTAAAACCACAAAGAACATATGCTTCATCACGTGACCAGTGGTGGTCCCATTATTCACAATATATTCAAGGTTTGAACTTGCAGAATATACCGGGAAAATAGAGAAGATGGAGATCATAAGAATGACCATCCAAAGTACTTTATCGCCCTTTAGAAATTCAAATCTGTTTTCTATATTCTGTTCGTTCATGTTATTAAATGAATAATGAAAAATTAATAATGAAAATTTTTCTTTTCACTTTTAACTATTCATTGTTAATTCTTAATTTTTTAGCACTTGCTCTTTAAACTGATTGCCTCTGTCTTCATAGCTTTTGAAAAGATCAAAACTTGCACAACAAGGTGAAAGTAAAACCGTATCTCCGCTTTTTGATAATGACTTTGATACTTTTACTGCTTCTTCCATACTTGAAGTACTGTAAATCAATTCTTTTTTGTTTTTGAAGAAATCGATAATTTTTTCATTATCAAGACCTAAGCAAACAATTGCTTTTACTTTTCTTTTAACTAAATCTTCAATTTCGGCATAGTCATTTCCTTTATCTACGCCTCCAACAATCCAAACGGTAGGATTTTTCATACTTTCTAAAGCATAATATGCTGCATTTACGTTGGTTGCTTTGCTGTCATTGATATATTTTACTCCCTCAATTTCAGCTACAAATTCCAATCTATGCTCTACTGCCTGAAAAGTCATCAGAGAATTTCTGATACTTTCATTATTGATTTCCAATATTTTACCTGCAATTGAAGCGGCTAAACTATTGGCTACGTTGTGGTTTCCCAATAAAGATAATTCGTCAACTTTCATAGAGAACTCGTCTTTTAGCTTGATTACTAATTGATTTTCGTCAACAAAACCTCCTTCAGTCAATTTTTCATTCATTGAAAAAGGAATCATTTTCGCTTTAATTTCAAGTTTCTCAAGAATATTTTTGCTCATTTCATCATCTTTATTGTAGATGAAAAAATTATCATTCTCCTGATTTTCAGTTATTCTGAATTTCGCCAAAGCATATTCTTCATAGTCGTAATTGTACTGATCGAGGTGATCTTTAGACAAATTCAGCAATAAAGAAATATAAGGTCTGAAATTCTGAATATCATCTAGCTGGAAAGAACTTACTTCCAAAACATAATATTCATGATTTTCATCGGCAACCTGCTTTGCAAAGCTGTGACCAATGTTTCCGCCTAGACCTACGTTTAATCCGTCGTTTTTCAGGATATGGTAAATTAAAGACGTCGTTGTCGTTTTTCCGTTGCTTCCTGTGATGGCAATAATTTTGGCATCTGTAAATTCTGAAGCAAACTCTATTTCAGAAGAAAGTCTAATACCTTTCTGGTGAATTTTATTGATTATTTCTGTCTTTTTCGGAATTCCGGGGCTTTTTACAATCCAATCTGCATTAAGAATTCTTTCTTCATTGTGATTTCCCTCTTCAAACTCAATATTATTTTCTGTCAAAAATTGTTTGTAATGCTCTTTAATGGCACTTTTATCTGAAAGAAATACTTCCAGACCTTTTTTCTTCGCCAAATAAGCAGCTCCACAACCGCTTTCGCCACCTCCTAAAACAACTATTTTCATATAATTTTATATTTAGAGATTGAAAGATTTAATGCTTAAATCTTTCAATTTTTAAATTAATTTTTTATCTCATCTTCAATGTAATGAGACACACAATTGCCAACATAACACCAATAATAATCATCCTGTTAACGATTTTACTTTCGTGAAAACCTTCTTTCTGATAATGATGATGTAAAGGAGACATTTTAAATAATCTATTATTTTGGGCATATTCTAACCCAAATTTTCTTTTTCTATACTTAAAGACAACCACCTGAAGCATTACCGAGACATTTTCAATTAAGAAAATCCCACACAATACAGGAATCATCAATTCTTTTCTTAAAATAACTGCTAAAACAGCAATCACACCACCCAGCATTAAACTTCCCGTGTCGCCCATAAAAACCTGAGCCGGATAGGTATTATACCAGAAAAACCCAATTACCGCACCTACCATGGCGACGGCAAAAATGGTGGTTTCTCCCATATTCGGAAGGAACATAATATTGAGATAATCTGCGAAAATGATGTTTCCGGAGACGTATGCAAAAAAGGCAAGTGCCAACAGAATTATCGTACTCGTTCCTGCGGCAAGCCCATCAATTCCATCAGTAATATTAGCTCCGTTTGATACTGCTGTAACGATAAAAATAACGATAGGAATAAAAACAATCCAAGCCCATTCGTGAGCATCTTTATCGTTCATCCAAAATAATATTCCGCTGTAATCGAACTCATTATTTTTGGTAAAAGGAACGGTAGAAACCGTAATTTTTTCTGTAGGAGAAAAGTTTTGTTCAACATTGTTTCTGTTGACTACTTTTGCATCTGCATATTTTCTTTTAACCGTAATATCGGGATGAAAATACATTGTAACTCCGATAATTAGCCCTAAACCAACCTGACCTACAATTTTAAATTTCCCGCTTAATCCGTCTTTATTCTTCTTTATTTTCTTTAAATAATCATCTATAAAACCAATCGCTCCCATCCAAATTACCGTAATAATCAAAAGAACGATGTAGATATTGGTAATTCTTGTAAACAGTAAAACCGGAATTAATGTCGCAATAATAATAATGAAACCTCCCATTGTAGGTGTTCCTTCTTTTTGCTTTTGCCCGTCTAACCCAAGATCACGCACCAGCTCGCCCATCTGTTTTCCTCGCAGATAATTGATGATACTTTTCCCATAAACCAAAGCAATCGTTAGTGAAAGCAAAACTGCCATCCCTGCACGAAACGAAATGTACCTCAACATTCCCATTCCGGGGATGTGGATGCCTTGACTTGTTAGATATTCGTATAGATAGTATAGCATTCTTTTGGATTTAAAAATTTAATTTATTTAAAGATTTTAAGATTGTGGTTTTTCAATATTTACACTTAAATATTTAATAAAATTTGAAATATTAGATGATACTTCTCTTGACAGATTAATTATTTCATCTGCTAAAATTTCTTCTCCCAATTTCAATTTCTTACTTACAATCATCATACTCCTAACTTCGGCACAACTGCCCTTTGCAATTTTCAAATATTTAATAAACTGCTTGTTATTATTATATTCTGAGCCTTCTGCAATATTATTTGATACTGAAAAACTTGCTCTTTTAATTTGATTATTAAATTCAAATTCTTTTTCTAAACCCTTAGATTTTAGAAATTGATAGACTTTTTCAATTAATTCTAAACTTTTCAGATAAACAGGAAAATCTTCGAAATTTTTTGTCATCTTTTAATTTTTTAAATTCTTAAATGAATTAAATCTTTCAATCCTTCATCTTATTTACTCATAAGCTTCCAGAGCTCACTGATTACTTCTTTGTCATCAAAATGATGCTTTACACCATTGATTTCCTGATAATTTTCGTGACCTTTTCCGGCTACGAGAATAATATCTTTCGGCTCGGCAAATTTTATTGCCATTTTTATCGCTTCTCTTCTGTCGGGAATTGAAGTGTATTTGCTGAAGTTTTGAGGCTCAACACCTGCTTCAATTTCTTTAATAATGACAGTAGGATTTTCCGTTCGTGGATTGTCTGAAGTGATGATTGCCAACGTAGATTTCTTTGAAGCAATATTTCCCATTTCAGGTCTTTTTGAGTGATCTCTGTCGCCTCCACAACCGAAAACAGTGATTAATCTTTCGTTTTTAGTTCTGATATCGTTGATACTGTCTAAAACATTTTCAAGTGCATCTGGTGTGTGTGCGTAATCTACGATGAAGAAGATTCCACCATCAGACTTGAAGGTTTCAAATCTTCCGGAAACTCTTTTCAAAACACTAATTGCCTGAAGAACCTCATCCTGCTGAAAGCCTAATTCTGAAGCAATTCCGAAAACCAGAAGCAAATTGTAAACATTGAACTTTCCAGTCAAAGTTGTCCAGAATTCTTTTCCGTTGAAGTTTAACAGCATTCCGTTAAAATCAACTTCCAAGGTTCTTCCGTGATAATCTGCAATTGTTTTCAAAGCATAAGATTTTTTCTTTGCTTTGGTATTTTGCAACATCACATTTCCGTTTTTATCATCAACATTGGTGATGGCAATAGCTCCGTCGTTTAATTCATCAAAAAATCGTTTTTTCGTTTTCAAATATTCGTCAAACGTTTTATGATAATCTAAATGGTCGTGTGTCAAATTGGTAAATCCTGCAATTTTGAAATGTAAACCTTCCGTTCTGTTCTGAGAAATTCCGTGTGAGCTTACTTCCATGAAAGCAAACTCGCATCCTGCTTCCACCGCTTTAGCTAAAATCTGATTGATGGTAATCACATCCGGCGTTGTGTGTGTCGCAGGAATAATTTCTTCTCCAATTCTAATTTCTACCGTTGACAATAAAGCTGAAGTATACCCTAAGTTTTTAAATACATCAAAAAGCAAAGTAGAAACAGACGTTTTTCCATTAGTTCCTGTAACGCCAATTAGTTTTAGATTTTGAGATGGGTTTCCATAAAAATTGGAAGCCAGATGGCCTAAAGTTTTAGACGAGTCTTTTACTTTAATGTAAGTAACATTTTCATCTAAATCTTTCGGTAATTCTTCACAAACAATCGTTTTTGCTCCTTTCTCAATAGAAGATGCAATAAATGAATGTCCGTCTGCAATTGTTCCTTTTACTGCAATATACAATGAGTCTTCGGAAACTTTTCTACTATCGAAAACCAATGCAGAAACCTCACGATCATTATTACCGTGACTTTCTAAAACTGGAATTCTGTTTAATAATTCAACTAATTGCATTGCTTTGTTTTTTATTTGATAGGATTACCTATCCTTTATTAAATCGTCCTTTCAGGACTCTTTTTTTTTATTTTAATTCTGCAGAGACAAATATATTCTCTGATTTTTGCTTATCGTTGTACCTTCTAATGGGAATTGTTCTTTAATTTTTCCCACTCCTTTAAAGTCTACACGATATCCCAAATTTTCTAATTGTGGAATTACGTTTTTACCGATTAAACCAACGATGCTTGGCATTTTCTTATTGCTAACGGTAACTTTTACATTAGGCTCCACCATTTTATTAAGGTTTACCTTTCTGTCGACAAGCATTTCTTTCTCAATATTCTGAGGTGTTTTTAAGAAAGTTTTTCCGGCAATTTCTTTAAAAACCGGTGCTGAAACCGTTCCCCCATAAAAACTTTTTGCGGTATTAGGCTCGCTAATCATCACATAACAAGTATACTTAGGATTATCTGCCGGATAAAACCCAGCAAATGAAGCTCTATATTTCATTGGACCAGGAAGCCAATATTCAAATCTTGCTGTTCCTGTTTTTCCTGCCATTTTTAGGTTTGGAGTAAAAATACTTCTACCTGTTCCCTTTTCTACCGCTTTTGTTAAAGCACTGGTCATCATCTGAATTGCTTTATCTGATGCCATTTTCTTTACAATTACTTCTTCTTTCGCCTGAAAAATTGTTTTCCCATCTTTCATTATTTTATCAATGAAAAGAGGTTTTACCATTTTCCCTTTATTGGCAACCCCATTATAGAAAGTTGTTAACTGTAAAAGATTAATATTTGATGAGTATCCGTAAGCAATTGATGCCAACGTTGCTGCATTCCATCTTTTATTTTCCGGAGTTACTATTTTTGGCTTTGTAATTCCCGGTAGCTCAATTTCCATTTTATCAAATAGTTTCCATCTTCTTAAATGATCAAGAAAAATTTGAGGCTTTTCTGCGTAATATTTTGTGATTAGCTTTGCAGTTCCTACGTTACTAGATTTTGCCAAAACATCACTGATATCGTAAGTTCCACCACCATGACCATCAGAAATCCTCTGTTTTGCATAGGTCCAAACTCCATTTCCAACATCTACCGTTGTATTTTCATCAATAAAACCATCATCCATTGCTGCCAAAAGTGAGATGGTTTTAAAAGTAGAACCCGGCTCGATATTATCTTTTAAAGCATAATTGTAAGCATCTTCGTAAACTCCCGGTTCGGTTTGTCTTAAATTTACCAAAGCTTTCACTTTACCTGTTTCAACCTCCATCACGATTACCGTACCGTGTTTTGCTTCAAAGTTGATCAGCTGTTTTTCTAATGCCGAATGTGCAATATCCTGAATTCTAAGATCTAAAGTTGTGTAAACATCCTTTCCGTCAGTAGGTTCATTTACTTTCCAAAAATCAATTGGTTTCCATTGAGAAGAGTTAACTCTTTGCTCTAATCTGCTTCCATCAGTTCCGGTAAGATATTTTGAGAAAGCACCTTCAAGACCAGCTTTTACTACCCCATTGTCGATTCCTATTGTTCCGGAACCAATTTCTGAAGTTGCAAGTTCTCTTTTATAGTTTCTGTCAACAATAAATCCGCCTTTATTTTTTCCTCTTTTAAAAATCGGAAAATTCCTAATTCTATCGTATTGGTCAAAATCTAACCCCTTCACTAAAGAGTAATATTGATTTTTCTTTTTCTTCTGTTCGTCGAATCTTTTTCTGAAATCAGCTCTCGGTTTTCCGAACATTTTACTTAAAGAATCTGTCAACGCACCAATATTATTGCTGTAAACTGTATCTTTTATCGTTTTAAAATCAAGAAAAATATCATAACGCATCACCGTAGTTGCCAAAATAGATCCATCTGAAGCAAATAGATTTCCGCGAGCTGCCTTTAAAGTTGCTGTACGGTAATTGCTGTTGATATAATCGTCTTTAATTTCCTGAACGTTGGTATTTTGAAGAACAACTATTCTAGCCAAAAACATCACGAATACACATAAAGCAACAGTTGCGAAGAGGTAACCCCATCGCAGTGTTTTTTTTCTTTTGTTATCGTAATCATTTTGTTTTTGCATCACTACTGTCTAATTTTATTAACAATTTGTGAGGGTGACTTTCTAAAGTCATTAGCGAATCTGCGGCGACTTCTTTGCCCAATTGAGATTCCATTTTTACTTTTATGAGCTTGCTTTGTGCGTAAGCATTTCTCGATTTATACTCTTCTGTTTCTTCTTTTAAAGCGTTAACAATTTTTATTTTTTTATTGACTAAATGATTGCTATAAATCATCGCCATCATTAAAATAAACAACAACAAGAAAAATTTGTAATGAATTTTTATTTCATCACGATTCAGAAAGTTTCCTTTTATAATATCTATAAAAGTGAGTCTTTTCTGAGGGCGATTTGTTGTTCTTTTTTCCACTTGTTTATTTAGTAATAGGTAATTAGTAATGTGTAATTATTAATAAATTACTTATTACCCATTGCTCATTATTTATAATTTAATTCCTGTTCTCATTTTAGCACTTCTCGCTCTTGAGTTTTCTTCAATTTCTTTATCATCAGGAATAATCGCTTTGGTTTTTACCAACTCGAATGTTTTTTCGTAATTCCCATAGATATCACGTTGCGGCTCGCCTTCAAACATTCCGTTTTTCAAGAACCTTTTCACCAAACGATCCTCCAGAGAATGATAAGAAATCACCACCAATCGACCTCCCGGTTTTAAAACATTATAAGACTGCACCAGCATTTCCTTCAATACATCAAGCTCCTGATTAACCTCAATTCTTATTGCCTGAAACAATTGCGCATAAAATTTATTCACTTTATGTGGCGGAAGGTAACTGAACAGTTTCTTCAGGTCTTCAGTGGTTGCAATTGTCTTAATTTTTCTGTGATGAACAATGTCACGAGCTAATTTTCTCGCTTCCCTCAACTCACCATAATAATAAAAAATATCCGCTAAAGCCTCTTCTTCATAATCATTGATTACTTTTTTGGCATCAAGACTCTGCATGACATTCATTCTCATATCAAGCGGCGCATTGCTTCTCGTAGAAAAGCCTCTTTCGCCTGCATCAAATTGATGAGACGAAACTCCAAGATCTGCTAAAACACCATCAACTTTAGACACTCCATACATTAAAAGAGAGTTTTCAAGAAATCTGAAATTCTGATTGATTAATGTAAATTTCGGATCATCGATATTATTTTTGAGCGCATCTAAATCTTGGTCAAAACCGTATAGCTTTCCTTTTTCAGAAAGCCTGCTTACAATTTCGCGTGAATGTCCACCGCCACCAAATGTACAGTCAACATAAATACCGTCAGGATTCGTCACCAAATCATCCACACTTTGCTTCAATAAAACGGGGTTATGATACATGTTATATTTGTGTTTAATTAATTATTCTTCATCAAAAGCTCCCATCACTCCTTCTGCAAGGCTTGCAAAATCATCTTCATTGGTTGCAATTACCTTTTCATATGCTTCTTTATCCCAAATTTCAAAAAGTTCTCCCGCACTCGTCACCACAATATCTTTCTGAAGACCGGCAAAGAGGGTAAGATCTTTCGAAATCTGCAGTCTACCAGCACTATCCAGCTCCACAGTTTTCACTCCGGCGGTAAACATTCTGATAAAATCAGCATTTTTTTTGATGAATTTATTCAGCTTATTTATCTTATCCATCAGCTTATCCCACATTTTCATTGGGTAAACCTCAAGACATGGTTGAAACACAGAACGCTTTACCACAAAGGTTTTATCCTCAAAGTCTTCCATCTGCTTTATAAGAGATGAAGGAACTTTTAAGCGACCCTTGTCGTCTATTTTGCATTCATATGTTCCAATGAAATTCCTCATTTGGGACAAAATTATAAATATTTTTCCAAATCCTCCCACTTTTTCCCACTTTTTGACTTAATGTTAATAAGTTTACTAAATATTGAATATCAGAGAGATAAAATAGCCTACCCCATTTAGCGCAAGTCCTATTGTATTCAGGGCATAGCAAAAAGAATTGTAAAAAACACCATAACAATAGTCTTCATATATTATTTTTAGTTTATATTAGTTATATCAAAATTTTTTTGGTGTTTAATTTGTATTTTTGCAAGGCTTAGAGAGGCATTATGAGATTTATTACAAAAAAAGAAAAGAAATATACGTTTATAGAGGCTGGAGAAGGTCACCCGCTTGTGCTTTTGCATGGGCTGATGGGAGGATTGAGTAATTTTGATAAAATGGTGAATTTTTTTTCAGAAAAAGGATTTAAGGTTTACGTTCCTCAATTACCTATTTATGATTTGCCGGTACTCAATACCAATCTCACCACGATTGCAAAATATGTAATCAAATTTATAGAAACCAATATTGGAAAACCAGTTACCATTGTAGGCAATTCTATGGGAGGCCATGTAGGTTTAATTTTAACTTTAGCACGTCCAGACCTTGTACAAAATCTTGTACTGACAGGAAGTTCGGGCTTATATGAAAGAGCTTTCGGTGACAGTTTCCCAAGAAAAAACGACCGTTCATACATCAGAAAGAAGGCAGAAGAAGTTTTCTATGATCCCTCGGTAGCTACTGAAGAGTTGGTAGATGAAGTTTTCAGCGTAGTAAATGACCGAATGAAAGGAATTAAAACGGTGATGCTAGCAAGGAGCGCCATCAAACACAACATGCTCAACGACCTCCCTAAAATCTCAAGACCAACATGTCTGATTTGGGGAAAACAGGACAATGTAACTCCGCCAGAAGTAGCTATTGATATGCACAAATTTATTCCAAATTCTGATTTATTCTGGATTGATAAATGTGGGCACGCAGCAATGATGGAAAAACCCGATGAGTTTAATGAAATTCTTTACGACTGGGTAAAAGACAAAGTATAAAACGATAAACCATTAAGACTTTTCTTAATGGTTTATTTTTCTAAATAAAAAATCAAGAAAATGGTTATAAAAACAGCAGATTTTGTAAAAAGCAGCGGAAAATGGCAGGAATGCCCAGAACCCAATTTGCCGGAATATGCTTTCATAGGAAGATCAAATGTAGGAAAATCATCATTAATCAATGCGATGATGAACAGAAAAGATTTAGCAAAAACATCAGGTACGCCAGGGAAAACCCAGCTTATCAATCATTTTTTGATCAATGAAAACTGGTATCTTACCGATTTACCGGGTTATGGATACGCAAAAGTATCAAAAGTTCAGAGAAGAGATTTTGAAAAACTAATCAACAATTATATTTTAAACAGAAACAATCTTGTAAATCTGTTTGTTTTGGTAGATTCACGTCACAGCCCACAGAAAATTGATTTAGAATTTATCGAGTGGTGTGGTGAAAGTGGTGTTCCGTTTTCAATTGTTTTCACAAAAGCTGATAAATTGAAACCCAACATTGCCATAAAAAATGTTGAAGATTATAAAATCGAGTTGCATAAAACCTGGGAAGACCTACCTGAACTGTATATTACATCGGCCGAAAAGAAAGCTGGATGTAATGAAATATTAAATTTCATACAGACCACCAATGAGTTTCTAGAAAATAATAGCGTTAATTTTAATGAATAATATTGTTTGGAAAATAAAAAGCTTTGAAGAACTAACTACTCCTGAGCTTTATGAAATTATCAAAGCAAGAGTAGATGTTTTTGTTGTTGAGCAAGACACTCCTTATCCTGACTTGGATGGATACGACCAAAAAGCACTTCATCTTTGGGCAGAACGTGAAGACCATACCGTATTGGCGTACTGCAGGATTTTTGACAAAGGAATAAAATACGAAGAAACTTCTATAGGAAGAGTTTTAACCTCCGAAAACGGAAGAGGAAAAAACTTAGGCAAACAATTGATACAATATGCCGTTGAAACGATAGAAAACCGCTTTAAAACTTCTGAAGTAAGAATTTCTGCACAAGACTATCTTTTGCGATTTTATTCTGGTTTTGGATTTCAAGAAACCGACAAGAAATATTTGGAAGATAATATTCCGCATACGGAAATGTTTAGAAAATAAATCTGATTACATCATCATATAAAAAGCCAGGGTTTTAGAAACTCTGGCTTTCATTATAAAAAACTTAAAAAATGATGATTAGTTTTGCTTTAATTCGTATTAAAACAGTCTTTTTAAAAAAAGCGCCATAGGCAAACCAATACCTATGGCACAGAAAAACACAAATTTTAATGGAAAAAAAACTATGCTTAAAACCAAGAAGATGGTTTCTAAATTTTCGGAATAATTCAAACTTGAAATTAATCTATTTATGGTGCTGTAACCTGCTCAATTTTGATATATATCTTAGTTTGATCAGGGCGTGTAGACCCTCCGTTAGGCGCCCCTGCATAAATGTAAGCAGAATATTGCACTTTGGTATTTGCAGAGTTATCAATCCAAGAATATCTTCTATACTCAGGACCATTATTATTACCATCCATAATTCCTTCATTTCCCCAGTTAATATCGTTTCCTGTCGTTTGTGTATACCAATTGTTACCTTGATCCTCTTCTCCACCCCATACTCCACTAGGAACCGGTAATATTCCGGTTTGAGCTATGTTTCCCCCATAAGTTGTATTATAATTCCAGTACAAAGTTTTTGATTGCCCAGAGTTATTATAAACCTGTACATGTGGTCTTGCCGATGTTGTAGGAGTAGCTGTTCTAAACCATACCCGTATAGCATAAAGACCATCTGGCGTAGCTAGCCTAAACGTATGTCCTATAGCTCCATTAGCATCAGTAGTAAGACTTGCATACCCCACTGCTGCAATAGTTTTTATTTCTGCCGTAGTTTGATTGAAGATTGTAGCTGCACAAGATTGAGTCGCTGTAAGAAAAGGAATAAGACTTGAATTCAATGGTAAATTCATTGTATCATTTGAAACAGGTCCTGTGGGAGCTGCAGATGTAACCGAGAATACCAATTCCCCTGAACCATATTCTAATTTACCCGGTCGCAAAGTAAAAACCAGACCGTTTACAGTAACAGAAGTTCCTGAAGAGTAATAACCTCCATTTCCTCCGCTATAGGTAATTTTTAGGTTTCCTGTATATTCTTGTCCCACCGTATAGGAAGAAGGTGATAAAATGGCAGACGAACAAAGCAGTTGAGTAATTGACGGAGATATTGCAGAACTACTATCAATAGCCCTCCATTCAGTTCCGTTCCAGAAATAATATCCCTTTGACAAAGCTGTTCCATTATTATAAACCAATAGCCCTGCCGGCTGGTTACTTATATTATTATCCCCATCCGGATTCAAATCCATTGTAATACTTGTAAGATTAACCTTTGGTGTTAATATCCCTTGATTGTTTGATGAAATGTCCAGTTTTGCATAGGGATTCAAAGTACTCGTTCCAATTCCTATATTTCCGGCAGGGTTTATTTCATTCCCCGTAAGTCCAGTTCCAAAAATCACACCTCCAATATTAAGCTGATTACTCCCTGTTGCATTAGCTAATTGCTGGCGAGAACCAATTGCTATATTATTCGTTGTACCATCTTCTAGAGCATTTGCCGTTGTTGTACCAATTGCAATGTTATGACTTCCTGTTTTATTAAGTGGATTCGACAAAGCACTTTTACCTATAGCGACATTAGATCCTCCTGTAGTATTATAAACCAAACTGCTTGCTCCTAAAGATACATTACTTCCTCCTGTTGTATTTTCATACAAAGAACTATGACCTATTGCAACATTAGATGTTCCCGTAGTAGTACCACTCAATACATAACTACCCAAGCCTGTATTGAAACCTCCCGTTGTATTTGCTGATAATCCCTGTAAACCGACAACTGTATTATTAGAATTATTACCCTTTCCTCTTCCTACAGTAATTCCGTTCACATTCAAGTCTCCTCCTGTAATTTTTTTGATAGAATTGTCAGCATTAACAGCTTTATAAATCCGTTCTCTTTCTGTATTGTCTGTTTTTACCACAAAATCTACAGCATCGGTGGTTCCTATAAAATTTGGAACACCTGAAGACACATCGGTGTTTGTACCACTGTTACCCAAAAGAGACCAATCATTCCCGGCATTGCCCGTACTCGCTGCCGTTAATTTTTGCCAGATATTTCCATCAAAATAAAAATATCCAATACTCGTCACATTTGCTGTTTTAGAACTCGTATCAGAAGCAACTAAAGCCTCCGTTACATATATTAGAGTTGCATTTTGCTCAGCACCATAGAGAGCATCTTTAGCTTTAAGCTCTAAGCCAGTAAGTCTAGGGGCAATAAGACCATCAATTTTAGAAATATCCGAAGGCTTACCTGTTACATCCAAAGTAGCTTTTGGAGTTTCTGTATTTATTCCGACTTGCGAATAAGCAAGTACAGAAGAAAATAACAATATTGTAAATATTTGCTTTTTCATTTTTTCTGTGTTTAAAAAATTTTACTCAAAAGACATATTTCTCAAGCTTTGAGTCTCATGGTTTAGCCGCCAACTAGTACAAGAAGGAAATAAAGTTGCAAAAATGTAGGCAGTCTAGTTTTAGAATAAGTTTTTTATAAAACTCATCGTGATAAGCATTTAGTTAAATAATCATGCTTTTTTGTTCGAAATATTTTTTTTCAGCATTTCTGTTTTTTTTAATAAATTTTTCATTTTTAAAACTATTTTATCTCCGGATAATAAAACGGTGTTTTTAGAATCGTACAATGTTTAGAGAAATAACAATGGGAATTTTTAAAATTATTTTTCTTTGTGTTCAAACATTGAGACTGCAAACATAAGAGCATAAACGCCTACATTCCTAAACAATAGCTGGTACAATTCTGGAATTTTACAAGACAACAAAACAAACAACTAGCTAAAAATCAAATAGTTGAAATTATTTTTAAACAAAATTCACTTTTAATGAATTTGATTATTTATTTGTGATAATCAGATTTTTTTTAGTAAAAAAACTATAAATCTTCACTTTTTAAGCATCCTTTTTCCGGTCTATTTTTTCTTCATTTATATTTTTTTCATTTAAAGCCAATATAAATTTTGAGGGTGAAATTTTATTTTTCTTGGTAAATACTTTTGTAAAATAACTGTGGGAAGAAAATCCTCCCAACTCTGAAAGGTAAGTAAGCTTGTATTTGAGACTTTCTGGGTTGTCGTGTAAATATTCTAAAATATATTTAATCCTTAAATCATTAATATATTCATTAAACGTTTTCCCATAATGTTCTTTTATAATACTGACGATGTATTTCGGGTTCGTATCTAAAATACTGACCAAACAGCTTACGGTAAAGTTTTTAGTCGTAAAAGCATTTCCTTTCTCGAAGCGTTCCAATTTTTTTAATAAATCTGTTTTTGTTGTTTCAGGTATAATTTGTGATTTAGAATCGGAATAATCTGAAGCAATATCATTATTTATTTCTTCCTTTATTACAATGGAGCTCGCCTTTTCTCTATTACTTTCAAGCTCTTTTATAATTTCTTCAAAGTATATTTTCTGTTTTTTCCTTTTTCTTCTTTTAAATAGTAAAACACCCATTGATAAAAAGAGCGCAACACCAATGAAAATGTATTTATATTCTTTTTGCCGTTCCAAAATGACGCCTTGCCCATTCATCTCCTGATTAACCACTTTAAAGATTTCTTTTCTGGAATTGTCTCTACATTTTATAAATTCAGCAAACAGCTTTTCTCTTGTTTCAGAAGCATCAATATTGAGCTTTAAACGCTGCTCTAATATGGCTGTTAGTCGGTCATCCATTCCATTGTTCCTAGTAATATCAATTGCTTTATCAAAATAATTTGCCGCGCTTATTTTATCATTTTCTTTAGCCGCAATAACAGCCTTACAAACATAATATATTTCAGACCTCCAGTTTAATTCATTGGAAATTTGCGAAATATCGTTACTCGATTCAAAAAGTAAAATTTGCTTTTTTGCACCTTCTAGATTACCCATCATAAGGTAATCGAAAGCCAAATAGCATTTTGAAAATGTAAATTCAGAAATTGAATGGTGAGAATCTTTTTTCAAACTCTCCTGAAAAGAAGCATTGTAAGATATATGATAAGGTATTGCCTCTTTAAATTTTTTTTCGTTTTCTAAAAAGGTAGCCCTCAGCTTCAAAGCCATGGCAATATAATAAGGATTGCCAAGTTTTTTAGCCGTTTTCTCAGCTTCATTTAGATATTGCGCCGCTTTTTGAATAAACCCTGATTTTTGATAAGAAAGAGATAAATAATAAGAGGCAATAAAATGTTCTTCCACTTTATTACTTTTTAAAAATAATACATCTGCTTTTTTGGCGTAAAAAATACTATTACTAAATTTTCCATTAAAGTAATAGCCTATGAAAAAATGCATACAACTCTTAGAAATCTCATCTTCAGTTTTAGAAAGACTTAATTTTCCTTGACCTTTATTTTCATCAGAAATTTTAAACGGCTTTTGATATCTATCAATTGTTGATTGATAGACTTCCTCACTCACCCTATTCTGCCCAAAGCAAATCAATGCATACAAAAAAGTTGCAAATTTTAATATTTTCATCATCCAATTGTGTTTTACTTACCATAAATTTTTCAATTAATCTTAAGAAATACCGAATCAATATCAAGTAAATCCATGAATTATAGAAAAACTATATAAAGGAACACAATAAAGCGAAAATTTTAAAACAGAAGACCACACACAAGTAACACAGCCATATTAAAGCACCACACACTTACCACACACCTGTAGATTTTCAAAAGAAAAAAGTTTAAAATTTAAGGATTAAGCTTTTTTAAGAATTGTATTAAAAAGTCAAGGAAAAAAATAAGAAACTCATCCATTTGATGTAATTGGAGTCTTGTATTCAATTTTAAAAGGAACTTTCAAAAACCAAAGCTGTTTAGATTATCAAAAAAATTGTACAATTCTTAACTTTAAGACGCAATATTGTAAAAGAAAAGTGAATTAGTGTGTTGAATGAAATTGAGAAAACTTGGAAATTATATAATAGAAACTTTAATTTAACCCCCTTGTTGGTTATTCTTAAAAACAAAAAAGACTGTTAATCAATGATTAACAGTCTTTCTATGTACCCCAGACGGGACTTGAACCCGTACACCCGAAGGCACAGGATTTTAAGTCCTGCGTGTCTACCAATTCCACCACCAGGGCGTGATGTGAGCGAAAAACGGGACTCGAACCCGCGACCCCAACCTTGGCAAGGTTGTGCTCTACCAGCTGAGCTATTTTCGCAATAAAGTAGTGCGGATGAAGGGACTCGAACCCCCACGCCTCACGGCACCAGATCCTAAGTCTGGCATGGCTACCAATTACACCACATCCGCATTATTATTGAGTTATTTTAAAGAACTTCTTTCGTTTTTCTGAGTGCAAATATAGGACATTTTTCTTTACCTCCAAATCTTTTTGAAAAAAAAATTAAATTTTTGTGAAATTTATTTGAAACCCTTCTTTTTAAATTTCATTTTATTACTTTTACACCGTTAATATTTACGATATGGAATTACAAGGAACGGTAAAGAAAATCACTGAAGTTCAAACATTTGCAAGTGGTTTTCAAAAAAGAGAAATGGTTATTCTTACACAAGAACAATATCCGCAGCCAATCAACATCGAATTTTTACAAGATAAAATAAATTTGTTGGACACATTGAAAGAAGGAGAAAATGTAAAAGTAGGAATCAACATCAGAGGTAGAGAATGGGTTTCGCCACAAGGAGAAACTAAATATTTCAACTCTATTACAGGATGGAGAGTAGAAAAAGTTTTAGATAATGGTTCAGAACCTACACAAGCTGCGCCTTCTCATTCTGCAACTCCGGTTTCTAACGAAAATCCTTTTGCAAGTGACGATGACGATGATTTACCTTTTTAATAAGAAATAAAATCAAATACCAATCCCGCTTTTTGAAAAGTGGGATTTTTTTTCATCATAATGGTACGATTAGACGAAAACACAATTTCATTTCCCGACCCGGAACAATATGACGGCCACGAAGGCATTATTGCTTTTGGTGGCGATTTGTCTATAGAAAGGGTTTGGTTTGCTTATCAGAACGGAATTTTTCCTTGGTTTAATCCGGGAGAGGAAATTCTTTGGTGGTGCCCCGACCCGAGATTTGTGTTATTTCCAGAAGAATTGAAGGTTTCGAAGTCGATGAGAAAAATTTTAGACAAAAAAGTTTTTACCATTACCGAAAATCAAAACTTCGAAGAGGTGATAAAAAATTGTCAGGAAATCAGCCGTAAAGGGCAGGAAGGAACCTGGCTTTCTGATGAACTGATGGAAACATTTAACACTCTTCACCGTTATGGGCTTGCCCGAAGTGTAGAAGTATGGCAAAATAACGAGCTCGTTGGTGGACTTTACGGCATACAAATAGGAAAAGTATTTTGTGGCGAAAGTATGTTTGCAAAGGTGAGCAACGCTTCCAAAGCAGGGTTTATTCATTTTATAGAAACCCATAAAAATAACTTCGAACTCATTGACTGTCAGTCTCACACCGACCATCTGGAAAGTTTGGGAGCGAGAATGATTCCTAAAAAAGATTTTTTGAAAATTTTACACAAAAACAATGAACGCAGATAAAGAAAAATGGCTTCTTCTGATTTTACTAAGCATCATCTGGGGCTCTTCATTTATTTTAATTAAAAAATCCTTAGACCATTTCAGCCCTTATCAGGTGGGAGCTTTAAGAGTTTTAATTGCTGGAATTATCTTAATGCCTATTGCTATTTCAAAATATAAACTTTTCCCTAAAAAACATTTGAAATGGCTTATTTTAGCAGCTTTTACAGGTAATTTCATTCCCATGTTCTTATTTCCTATTGCCGAAACAGAAATCAGCAGCAGTATTGCAGGAATTATCAATTCGATGATGCCTATTTTCGTCATTATCGTTGGAGCTTTAGTTTGGAAATTTGAAACAACAAGAAGACAGATGACAGGAATTTTTATAAGCTTTACCGGAGTTTGCCTGCTCGCATTTGGTGGTGGCGACAATGCTCAGTTTAAATTATTTCCTATTCTCTTACTTTTATTAGCTACATTGTGTTACGCAATGAGCACAACGACTGTAAAATCAAAATTAATGGAGGTATCTTCTACCGTTTTATCGGCTTTTGTATTTTCTTTCATCCTATTTATACCTTCAGCCATCGCTTTACTTTCTACAGGTTTTGTTTCTGAATTTACATTTACCAAACAAAATATGATTGGATTAGGGTTTGTAAGCTTACTTTCTGTTTTCGGAACCGGATTGGCCATGATGATGAATTATAGATTACTAAAAGTATCCTCTCCACTTTTTGCATCTACTGTTACGTTGCTAATGCCGATTGTGGCTATTATCTGGGGTATTTTAGACGGTGAAAAACTCACTTATTTACAATTTTCAGGAACAGGTGTCATAATTGCTGGATTAATCTTTTTAAGAGCTAAAACAGGGGTGAAAAAATAGATTAGAATTGCCACGAATGCACGAATATTATTCTAAACATAAAAATCCCGCAGTGATGCGGGATTTTATTATGTAAATTAAATGTTGAAAATCGATTTTAGGAAGATTTAAAATATAAAGCTTCCATTATCCAACTTTCAGGCTATAAATTCTTCTTTTTAACTTTCGCTTTTGCTTTTTTCACCTCATCTTTGATGTACGGATATTTTTTCTGCATATCTGTAATCAATGAAGCATCAAGTTCTAACGCTTTTTCTAGCGCTTCACTACCTAGCTCATTATTTTTAAGAATAAATTGACAGTTGCTTAATTGATAAAACAATTCTGCTCTGTAATGATGTTTTAAAGCGGCATTAAGCACCGTTACGGCCTCTTCATACTCACCTACCAACATCAAAACTTCAGAATATGCATACCAGTTGTAAAACCTTGAAGGCTCTGCATCTATCAATTTTTTTAAACAAGAAAGACTTTCTTCAAATTTACCAGAATCGATGAATAAAAATGCTAATCTTTTCTGATAATCTAGATTACTGTCATTCAATAATGTTGCTTCTTTTGCATAGTGTAACGCTTCCGGCATCCCACCCATTTCTTCGTAAAGGTAAGACTGTTCCATCATCGCAAGATAAAACTGAGGGTCTTCTCTTAATGATTTCTGGAAAGAATTTAAAGCAACTATCGGCTGTTTTAAAGCTTTTTGGCACAATCCGATTTTATAAAAAGTAAATGCTTTTGTATATTCCAACTCCAACATTTCTTCATACACCTCGATTGCTTTCTGATATTGATTTAAAGCTTCATAACAGGCTGCTTTGCTCGCATACACTCCAACTGCGCTGGAGTTGATTGCCAACATATAATCGAAACCTTTAATGGCCTCTTCGTAGTTTTTTCTATTGAAATAATATTGCCCATACTCGCTCCATGCCACTTCTGAATACGGGAAATCATCAAGATAACCGTTCAGAAAAGCAATTGCTTCCTCACCCTTATTCAAATCATTAAAGCAGACCATCGCATTCTCCAATGAATATTCATCAATTGGATCTTCTTTGAGTGCTTGCTGATAATGTTTAAGTGCGTTAAAGGGATCTCCAAGATTCACATATTCATCTGCAATAAAATTGTTGAGGAAATTTTCTTCTTCCCCCAATTCTAGGGCTTTTTTACAGATTTCGATGGACCTTTTAGGATTTCCCAAATTCGAATAATATTTGGCGTAGCAAACCAAAAAGTCTGTGTGCTCCATAGAAGAGCCTTTTAACTCGTCGATTAATTCTTTCGCCATATTATAATCTTCCCACTCTAGTAGAACCTCCAATTTTTTAATCTTGATTTCTAAAGAGTTGGGATGGAGTTTAAGACCAAAACTAACCGCCATATCGGCATAATTAAAATCTCCAAGCTCCAAGTAATAAACAATGATGTCTTCTAACTCTTCTGTATCGAAGTAGAATTCATCATTATTTTCCATCATTTCTTCGAACTTTTTTACCAGTTCATTTCCAAAATATTCTTCCAATATAAACGAGTTTAAGATTTAAGACCAGAGATATGAGATGTACAAATACTCGCTTCTGAAAATCTTATTACTATAAAGTTAATAAATAATTTTTTTAGAATGATGAATTTAATTTAAAAATTAAATCAAACTTTTGATCTTTGCGATCATATCATCACCCAGTTTATCGGCTTCTTCCTGAGATTTGGCCTCTGTGTAGATTCTTATAATTGGTTCTGTATTCGACTTACGAAGGTGAACCCAATTGTTTTCAAAATCTATTTTTACACCATCAATGGTAGAAATCTCTTCATTTTGATACTCTTTTTCCATTTTAGTTAAAAGATCATCTACATTAATTTCCGGAGTAAGCTCAATTTTCTTTTTACCCATAAAATAGCTTGGATAGCCCGCTCTTAATTCTGATACTGTTTTGTTTTCTTTTGCCAAATGCGTCAAAAACAAAGCAACACCAACCAAAGAATCTCTTCCGTAATGAAGTTCTGGATAGATAATTCCACCGTTTCCTTCGCCACCGATTACCGCATTCTTTTCTTTCATTAAGTTTACCACATTCACCTCTCCTACTGCACTTGCGAAGTATTCTGAGTTGTGAGTTTGCGCTACATCTCTCAAAGCGCGGCTAGAAGAAAGATTTGAAATCGCTACCCCGTTTTTGTTTTTCAACAAATAATCTGCAATGGCTACCAAAGTATATTCTTCGCCAAACATCTCACCCAATTCGTCAACCAAAGCCAATCTGTCAACATCTGGATCTACAACAACACCAAAATCTGCATTTTCTTTCTTTACAAGCTCACAAATATCTCCTAAATGCTCTTTTAACGGTTCAGGATTGTGAGGAAACTGTCCGTTTGGTTCGCAATATAATTTTACGGTTTCGCAACCCAATTTATCTAAAAGCATTGGAATGGCAATTCCACCTGTAGAATTTACAGCATCTAAAACGATTTTATATTTCTTAGCTTTAATCGCTTCAACATCTACCATTGGTAAATCTAAAATCTGCTGAATATGAATATCAAAAGCATCGTCTCTTGTTTCGTAAGAACCCAAATCATCAACTTCTGCATAGTTAAAATCTTCATTTTCAGCCAAAGCTAACACTTCAGCACCATTTTCTCCGTTGATGAATTCACCTTTATCATTTAATAATTTCAGCGCATTCCATTGTTTTGGGTTGTGAGAAGCGGTAAGGATAATTCCACCGTCTGCTTTTAATTCAGGAACCATTATCTCAACCGTTGGGGTTGTAGAAAGTCCTAAATCTATTACATTAATTCCCAATCCTTGCAACGTTGCTGTCACTAAAGAGTTGACCATCGAGCCAGAAATTCTTGCATCACGACCGATGATTAGTGTTAAATCTTTTTTATTTTTTTGATTTTGAAGCCAGGTTCCGAAAGCAGAAGCAAACTTTACAACATCAAGTGGTGTTAAATTATCGCCCACTTTTCCGCCAATTGTTCCGCGAATTCCTGAAATACTTTTTATTAATGACATTTAATTAATATTTTTATTTTTCTAGTGATTAACTTGTACGCAAAATGCATTTTTATTTTTAAATCTTTAGAAAAAAAAGATTATCTATATTTTAATTTTTTGCGTTTGCAAAGATACTCAAAAGACAGTTAACTTATAAGATAGGAATCTTTTTCTTAATTTTATCGTAATTTCTTTTTACAACCTTCGGAGGCGGAAAGCGGTATCCTATATAAAGAAGCCCATAGGTATTGTTATTTTCAACGGTAGAATTTTCTTTTTCATTATATGCTGTAGCATTAAAATTGAGCATTCCACCAAACAAAAAACGATCTGAATTGTACCCTATACGCAAACCTCCGGATCCTTTTACTGTTAGATATTGTTCATTTTGCTTAGGCCCTTTTGATCCATTTTCTAAAGTATCTTTAAAACTTGTCAATTTTCCACCCAAGCCTACGGTTAAGTATGGGGCAACACTCACTTTTTCGGCAATCACCCAATTGTAAAAATATCCGATGTTTGCACCGAAATTATATTGATACTCTTTACTTTTTAGCCCATTAATGGTATTCCTGAAAATCGTAAAATCATAATCTAAAAACGGAACCCAGCTACCAATGCTATTTTTCTGCCATTCACCTTGTGTGTAAAGGCTTTTTAGCGAAAAACCTTTCTTTAAAATGTAAGCTGTAGAACCACCAAAAGTCTGAACCCTCAAATCTGGAAATTGAATATAAGAATCTCTGTCTTCTTGCCAACCCGGAAGAAGGTCCTGCATATTTTCAATATAAAAACCTTTTACATTTTTATAATAAACGGTCTGTACAAATCTTTCAGGAAAAAACCGAAATCTGAAATCGGTATAAGAGCTGTTTCCCTTTCTTTCATTATCATTATTTCCTGGGAAAAACCGTGGAGCAAAAGATAGCGTTGCACTTATGATTTTATAATCAACAGAGAAGGAAGCCTTTGTTTTGTTATTGATGGCAAGTATAGTTTGCTTTAAATTGTCTTCGCCTCCTTCTGAAAAAGTATAGTTTTCTATATTCGTATCAAGATTTACACGAATCATTACCTGATCAGCGTAAGACTTAATTTTTGTACTGTCTGTTTGTGCTTTTAAATAAAAACTCAAGAGACTTAGTAAAAAAACAGAGACTGCTTTTGAATTCAAATTGAAGTTTTCTTTTAGAATATGAAATTACTACAAATAATTCACATTTTCTACGAACATCCGCAATCTTTATCGCAACCCGATCTTTTGGAACTGAATTTCTTAGGTGAAAAATTCTTCCTGATAAATCTATATAAAGAATAACAGGCAAAAGCCACCAAAAGAGCGATTATGATATATTGAAAAATTAATGAAGTATCCATTATTTTAATATTTGATAAGCTATCAACGACACAAAATATGCCAAACCGGTCATCATTGCCACCTGAAAGCCAGTCCATTTCCAGCTTTTGGTTTCTCTGTAGACTACTGCCAGTGTAGAAACACACTGCATTGCAAATGCATAAAACAACAACACCGAAACCCCCGTTGCAAAATTGAAAACTTTCTCGCCATTCGGTTTTATATCGTGTCTCATTTTGTCAATTACTTTTCCTTCCGGCGCATCGTCATCCAAACTGTATAAAGTAGACATTGTTCCCACAAAAACTTCTCTGGCTACGAAACTCGTCAGGATTCCCACTCCCATTTTCCAATCGTAACCAAGCGGTGCAATTGCTGGTTCAATAGCTTTCCCCATTTTAGCCAAATAAGAATGATCTAGATGAACATCGCTTGCAACAAACTCATCTGGAGCTTGTTTCGGTCCGAAATAACTCAAGACCCAAATAATGATACTTACAATAAAGATAATTTTTCCGGCTCCGGTAATAAAGTCCCAGACTTTTCCTAAAACCAGTTTAAAATCATACCCAAAAAGTGGTTTTTTATAGGTCGGCAAATCCATCACAAGATATGTTTTACCATCTTCTTTAATAAAGTTTTTAAGAATTGCAGCCGATAATAAAGCTACGAAAAATCCTAATAGATACATTCCTAAAAGCACTAAAGCTTTATATTGAATTCCCAAAATGGTTTTATCTGAAATAATCAACCCAATAATAATGCTGTACACCGGAAGTCTTGCAGAGCAAGTCATAAACGGAGTTACCAAAATGGTGAGCAATCTTTCCTTTAAATTTTCAATATTTCTTGTAGAAATTACTGCCGGAATTGCACAAGCCGTTCCCGAAACTAAAGGAACAATACTTTTTCCATTTAAGCCAAATGGTTTTAAAAGCCTGTCCATCAGGAAAACGACTCTTGCCATGTAGCCCGAATCTTCCAGTAAATAAAGGAAATACAGAAGAATTCCGATTTGTGGAGCAAAGATGATAATTCCACCTAGACCAGGAATAATTCCTTGTGAAACCAACGAATTAATTGGCCCTTCCGGAAGATGTTCTCCTGCAAAGCCAGAAAGCCAAGCAAAAGCTTCGTCAATCCAGTTCATTGGATATTCTGCCAAAAAATAAACACATTGGAATATAATTAAAAGAATAAACAAGAAAACGACATAACCCCAGAATTTATGAACAAGAACTTTGTCTAATTTCTCGGTTAAAAGTTCTTTAAACTGAGCTTTTGTAGTAATAATATCCGCTAAAATCTTATCTATATTCTGGTAACGTCTTACCGTTTCCTGAACCTGTAATCTTTTCGGAACTATGTTTTTTGAGTCTGAATCTGACTTTTTTGCAAGTGTAAGATTCACCCAAGCCTGATAATCATTCTCTACATTTTTATCTAAAATATTTTTATGCTCTGCAGGAATTTCAAAACTTGACTTTTCAGATTTTACAAAATCATTGGTAAAAACGGCTTCTTTAATCGCTTCTATTCCTATCTGTTCTTTTGCATTGGTCTGAATAATTTTGATATTTAATGCCTGAGAAAGCTTGTCAACATCAATATGAACTCCTCTTCTTTCAGCCTGATCAATCTGATTTAAAACCAAAATCATTGGAATTCCTAAATCCTGAATCTGCTGGAATAACAAAAGCCCTCTTTTGATGCTTAATGCCTCCAAAATATAAACAACTCCGGAATATTTTTTTTGCCCATCAATCAAAAATTCAGAGAAAATAGCCTCGTCTTCAGAGCTCGGATAAATACTGTAAGATCCGGGAAGATCTACAATTTCAACTTCTTCGTTTTTATAAGAATAGTTCCCTGAATGGCTTGATACCGTAACACCAGCATAGTTTCCCGTTTTCTGCTTTTTGTTTGATAGCGCATTAAAAACGGTTGATTTTCCTACATTCGGGTTTCCTACTAAAAGTATCTGTTTTTTGTTATTTTCCTGCATTAATCAAATCTTCTACAATGATGAAATCTCCTTCTTCTTTACGCAGAGCAATACGACTTTTTTCGTCGCCAAATTCTATGTAAAGCGGCCCATTAAACGGCGCCTGATAAAGGATTTTAAACAGAGTTTCCGGAAGAAGCCCCATTTCTATAATTTTGGTTGGCATGCTCAGATTATCATTATCATAGCCTATAATTTTACCAATTTTATTTTTTGGAAAACTGCTTAATGTATGTAATTGAATATCCTTCAAGACCTTTATTTTTTGTGATTGCAAATATAACTATTTAAATTTAATCTAAATAACGCTACTTTTCATATTTAAAGGCAGTTAGAATTATCGTTTCTTCAATTATCTCGCAAAATAAACCCAAACACATCACTGCATTTGGGATTATTTTAAATATAATTAAGTTGAAATGAATGTTATTTTTTATCTTTTTCTTTACCTACTTTTTCAAGAGTACCCACACTTACAGAATTTGATTTCTCGATAGGATTATCATTAGAATTAAAGAAATCTTTTGCAATTTTCTCTTGTTTTTTCATCATTTCTCCAATTGTTATATCAGATCCTGGCATTTTCATGCTAGACATTTCTGGAGTAATTTTCTGGCGAAACTCCCCCATTGGATCTTTTTTAAATGTAGCATATGCTTTTTCAAACTTTTCCTTAGTTGTAGGAGTTACCGAATTTGACATTCCATACTTTGCGTTAATTTTTTCTGAATAAGATAATTCTTCGTAATTTTCAATTTTCTTATTACCACTTAATTTCCAAGAATAATCTTTTTCTGCATCTTCAATCTTAACAATTAATCCAGGCAATCCATAAAACTTATAAGGTCCATCCTGAAAAGGAATATCTGTACTGAACCAAGCAGTCCACTTTCTTCCTGCAAAATCGGTTGTCGCCTTTTGGGTATTATATTCTCCTACTTTTTCTTTTTCAGGAAGAATATTCCAATTAAATTTTATATTATCGTCATAACCAAATAAGTTCATACTTATTCTATCTATAAATTGCTCTTTCATTTCAGGATATGTCTTCACAATTTTGTATGAAAATTTTGGCATTTTAATAAGCTTAGACATATCTTTAAAAGATTTAGTCTTTTCCATTTCCTCAACAGCTAATTTAATAATAGAATCCTGAGCTGCCACTGTGTAATCTTGATAGATTGATTTTTTACTTGTTATATCTAAAGTAGCAATTACTTTATCAATTTTTGTAGAATCCTTTTTCGGCTTAAAAGTCAATTCATAAAAAAATCGGTTTGCTGTTTCCTGAGCATTTGCAAAAGCAAAAACGGCAACAAATAGGATTGAAAATATATTTTTCATTATATAAAAGGTTTACTCAATTAGTTCGCATTAGTTGTTTTTTGTTACAGATTTTTTTCATCTTTTATCAAAAAAAAGTTTTTAGCTCTTTTAAAAGTTTTAAATTTAAGCTTACCTAAACAAAAATAAATATGGATACTTTGAAACAATTAAAAAACGAGCTTAATGCTGAGTATCAAACGACAAAACGATTTTTAGAAATCTTTCCAAATGATAAAAATGAGTACAAACCGCATCCTAAAAGTATGAAAATGATGCACCTTGCCACCCATATTACGGAAGTTTTTGGCTGGCCGGGATTTATGCTCAATTCCTCCGAACTTGATTTTGCCAAAAGCGGTATGGAACCTAAGCACTTCAACACAAAAGACGAACTTTTAAACGTTTTAGAAGAAAACCATACAACAAGTATGGAAGCACTGGATAAAGCTTCTGAAGATGATTTAGAACCAAGATGGGCCTTGAAAAACGATGGTCATGAACTGGCATCATGGACAAAATATGAAGCCATTCGCCACAGTTTAAATCAGATTTCGCATCACAGAGCACAACTGGGAGTGTATTACAGACTAAATGATATTGAACTACCGGGAAGTTATGGCCCTACAGCGGATAACCCTAATTTTTAGGTTACAATAAATCTTTGTAAGATTTTAAAACAAAAAACCAATCTCGAGGAGATTGGTTTTTATCATTTATTTAAAGTTGAATTTTACTGTAAACATTACTTGGCTTGGTCGAAGTTGAATCCTTGTATATTCTACTGCATTTTTTGAAGCTTGAATATTATATGTTTCGAATACTCTTCGATTTGCAATATTCATCCATTTCAATTCAAAGTCAATTTTCTTTGCAGACCATGCAAACTGATATGAAAGATCAAAAAATGCATTATCAAACTTTCTTGTACCATCACTTGAGTTTACCTGATCCCAATTGAAGCCTATACTATGATTCTCTAACGGATAAATGAAAGCTGATAGATTATGGTTGAATCCTTTATTTGGAGCAAACTTTCTTCCTTCAGGAAGCCCTATGTTTTCTTGTTTAGTTCTAGAAATGCTTACATTATAATCTATGCTCATCCAACTGAAGTAGGTATTGTTGAATTTAAGACCATAAGATTGGCTATTGTTTTTGCTTTCGTATTGTTTTTCATATTCAGTATTACTAAAAAATGCATCCGAAACAGTATTTGAATTTCTATAATTTAATGAAATATTCGATTTAAATTTTGGAAAGTATTTTCCTATCTCACCACTAAAACTATTGCTTGTAGAGCTATTGTCCTGATTTTTATATTGAATTAAAGTAAATCCTGTTGTTGGATCTAAAACTGGAGAAGATAATAAGTTTCTTTTTGTATCGCTGAGTCTATAATTTACATTAAAAAATAAATTGTTCAGCGGATTTCTGTATTCTAATCTTGAACCTGCAGATTTTGTATTAATTTCTGGGATCGGGTTATTAGCATCCATCACATTGAAACCAGAAGGGCTCAGCAACATATATCCTGCGTAAGCACTTTGAATATCTCCAAAATTATTACTTATATTTCCACTTAAACTTGCTTTAAAGAAAGAAGCAAATGAATACTGAATAAAAGCATTCGGTGTAAAAGTTGTCTTATTTAAAGATTTTGAAACTTTCCTTAAATCATCTTCCGCTTTAATATTATTTAGGTTTACTGGTACATTAGCAAATATGCTCCATGCGTCTGATTTATAATTAATTCCCACAGAAGCTGATGGAACTGTTTCCGTAAAAGTCAAGTTATTTTCATAAACAGAACTTGAAAAATCAGGCTGAACATCACCTGGCCCAGTCGGTACTGCCAAACCATCAAAGTTTGTATTTAATTTATCTGTTGAGAAGTCTACCCCAATTTGTGGAGTAAAAGTCCACCCTTTTGTCGTGAAACTAATGTTTGCAGAATGTGAAGTATCCAAAGTCTTAATTCTGAAATTCTGAATAGCGCTTGTTCCAGGTGCAAAATTGATGAATCCATATTCATCAGGATCATTCTCATTAGCCTTTGGCTTCAGATATGGAAACTGCATGTAACTTGCAGGTGAAACCTCTAAAGTCTGTCTGTCATCCTGATAATTAATATAAGATTTTAAATTAACCATCTTTTCTTTCCATGGAATAATAGTACTCAATGAATTTTGAAATGAAGATGTAGGAGATTCTGTAGCTTGATTTCCAATACCGTTATTCCTTAACGCTACAGCTCTGTCAGCATTCCAAAATTGAGAAAAAGTGGTTGTATTTTTAAAAAATCCTTTTTTAGCATTTTTAGTAAAAATTAATTCTCCCTTCAACTTATCTGTATAAAAATTATTTCTGGTAGAAGTATTAACTGTAGACAAACCGTTTGAAAAAATAGTTTCCACCTGATCTTCCCTTTCAACAGAATTATTTGTATAATTTGCATTTGCTTTCAGTTCCCATTCTTTTTTATTATCAATATTCGTTAAATAATTTGCAGAAAGGTAATGTACATTATTAAATAAATATCTTTTAACTGGAAGATTAGGTGTATTTGCCGTTTCTACATTCAACCATGTATTTTGTGAAGCATTTCCTCTTCTTCCTTCCCAAGAACTTCCAAAAGCTAATATATTTCCTTCATTTTCTACTTGCTCTCCCATATTATTGGTCTTGTAATTAACAACCCATTGCTGCTTTTTACTGAAAAACATTGGGGTTAATTTCAAATTCCAAAGCCATGGATCACCAAATCCGGAGCCTACTTCTCCTCGACCGGTCATTGTAACCGATTTTTTTAGTTTAATGTTAATTGCTGCAGCATCAGAAGGAATTTTCCCTTGTAACATTTTTACAGGCTGGTGATTTTCTAAAACTTCAAGCTTTGCGACTGCATCTTTTGGTAATGAGTTTGTAATGGTACCATAGCCACCTTCCATCAAATCTTTACCTTCAACATAAAATTTATTAATGGCATTCCCTTGGAAGAGAATTGTTCCGTCAGTTTTCACTTCAATTCCTGGAATTTTTCTCATTACATCTGCCAAAGTACGATCGTTCTTATGGTCGAAAGCTTTCAAATCATAAGCAATAGTATCACCTCTCGATGTAATCATCTTTGTTTTTAGCTGTACTTCTTTTATTTCAGTTGCTTCAGACTGCAATTTGAATGTAAGCGTCTGATCGCTGTTCGTAATTTGCTTGGTTAAAGGCTTTTGGTTAAAGGCTTTTACTTTTAAATCTACATTTGATTCTGAAGAGGTAAAAGAAACTTTATATTCTCCTTTAGAATTGGTAATTCCGTAGGCAAGAATTGCGTCTTTTCCGGGTTCTTCAATCGTTACACTTGCGCTTGGTATTGCCACCCCATCTTCATCAGTAATTTTCCCAGAAACTGTTTTTTGAGCAAACGTTATCACCGAGAAAAAGACCATCAGAAAAAGGTAAATTTGTCTTTTCATATCAATATTTTTATATTTTTTAAAGAGTATTTGGAATCGCCGAACATTAATTGATGAGGGTATTTAGCATTCACAGCGATTTCAAAATTTATTATTTAAGTAATTAGTTATTTATTAATGTCTTTTGTTACACTTTTTAGAGATATAATTTTATTGAAATATTTAAATCTCATTTTTATACCTACAAACATAGTGATAAATTGTATTGATTTTCCATTCTTTTAAATCTTAACATATTTTTATGACAGTACCTTCAAAAAAACAACTGTAAATTCACAAATACATGAATAAAAACAAGAATTTAGCTTAAAAAATACAGTTTAAACAATTCAAATTCATGTAATTTTTATTTCGACTTAATAAAAATGTGATTAAGGTCATAGATTAAAAACATCTTAAATCATTTTCCGTAAGTAAATATTTAATAATTTTGTAATATAAAATTTACAAAAATGGGGGTTATTCTAAAGCCTATAGATATTGTTGACGATATTACTCAAGAAGAGTTCCGCGAGAAATATCTGATCCCAAGAAAGCCGGTGGTGATAAAAAATATGGCCAGAAAATGGCCAGCCTATCAAAAATGGACGATGGATTATGTGAAAGAAGTGGTAGGAGATATTACAGTTCCTTTGTATGACAGCAAAAAAGCTGATCCTGCAGCTCCTATTAATACACCGACTACTGAGATGAAATTTGCAGATTACATAGACCTCATTCAAAGAGAGCCTACCGATCTACGAATTTTCTTTTTCGACCCTATTAAACATGCTTCGAAATTACTTGATGAATACATCCCGCCGAAAGAATTGATGGGTGGTTTTCTAGATAAATATCCTTCTATGTTTTTTGGAGGAAAAGGTTCGGTCACTTTTTTACATTTTGATATTGATTTAGCTCACATTTTTCATACCCATTTCAATGGAAGAAAACATGTTTTGCTTTTTGAATATAAATGGAAAGACAGATTGTACAAATTACCTTACGCTACTTATGCTTTGGAGGATTATGATATTTCAAATCCTGATTTTGAAAAATTCCCTGCATTAGACGGTGTAGAAGGTATTGAATGTTTCTTAGAGCACGGTGACACCCTATTCATGCCAACCGGATGGTGGCACTGGATGAAATATCTGGATGGCAGTTTCTCACTTTCGCTTCGTGCATGGGATAAATCTTGGGCCGTAAAAGCTAATTCTTTGTGGAATCTTACCGTTCAAAGAAATTTTGACAACTTTATGAAAGGGCGTTACAAAAAACGCTATATGGATTGGAAAGAGAAAAAAGCGGTTGAAAGAGCCCACTATGCTCTAAAAAGAGGATTACCTAAAAAATAGAAAAATACGCTTCAAATTGGAGCGTATTTTTTATTTTAATTTGACTATATAATTATTTCTTCCTTTTTCATTAGCATATAAAGATGGAAGAATGTCACTTTGCCAGAATTCTTTGGTATCGATATCCATAATCGACAATGCTCCTGTAAAAGCTGCGCCTGTATCAAGGTTCCATACATTGGCTTTGTTGACGGGTTTATCAATTCCTAAATGTAAAGTCGGAGTATGACCGATGAAAATTTCTTTATATAGAAGCAATCTTTTCGGATACAATTTTGAGTTTTTCTCTAATTTTCTATCCATGCCAACAGCGGTTTCCCAAAGCGTTCTATCCCAACGATAATTGCTTGAATACACCTCTTTTTCCGGACCATGCATAGATGAATATCCCGCATGAATAAACAATCTGTTGTCTTCATCAGTATAAAAATTTTTCATTTTTTCAAAAAACGCCAAATGAATTTCTAATTCTTCCAGAGAATATTCAGAATAGCTATCAACCGTACTTTGTCCTCCGTTGAAAAGCCAAATATCGGGAGCACTTCCTAAAGACAGCCAATCTTCAGTCCAAACATCATGATTTCCTTTAATAAAAATACATTCTTGTTTTTCTGAAAGTTCTATTAAAAACTGAATAATATGAGACGATTCACTCCAACCATCTACATAATCTCCAAGAAAAATCAATGTGTCATCTTCCGTGACATTCGCTCTTTCCAAAACCTGTTTCAAAGCTTTGAATCCACCGTGAATGTCACCTATAACTAATGTTCTTTTCATTTAAATCTTTTATAATAATTTGGGCTATATTCAATAATTTCCATTGCTTCTATCAATTTACAGTTCTTATGCTCAACAATGAAGTATAAAATATGTATTGTTCCTGCCCCATTACCAAATAGCTCATCAACTTTTTCTTTTAAATCATCTTTCTTAATAGAAAAGCCTTTTACCTCTTCTTCAAATTCTTGACTTGTCATTGCGAAATATATTTTGCATCCACAAAATCTGTCAGCCATACATTATTTTCAGAAAGATAAAATTTTATTCCATCTTCAAACATTTTTTGTGTATTGATGGTTAGAATAATGGGTTTTCCGTGGCGCATTCCAACTTTGTTTGCAGTTTCTTTATCCTGACTCAGATGAACATGTTGTCGGCTTCTTTTTTCAATTCCTTTTTCTAAAATGGAATCAATATTACATTGAGCCGTTCCGTGGTACAAAAATTCAGGAGGCTGTTGAGAAATTAAAGCCAGATTAATATCAATTGAATGCCCTTGATTAGCTCTGATTCTGGTTTTATCTTCATTAAAAATAAACCTTTTTTTGTCGTTTGTTTCTACAATTTCATCCAATTCTTCGAAAGTAAAACCTTGAGAATCGTTAGTTGATTTTGCAATCAATTCATCAACATTTGCCCATCCGTTTTCGTCTAAATTCAAATTAATCAATTCGGGATGATGTCTGAGAACGTAGCTCAGAAATTTGCTTGTTTTTTTCTTATGTTTTTCGTTCATAATCGTATTTTTATTTCATTAATTTGTTTTCTAATTTGTTACATACATTTTCAATATCATCTTTCCTCACCAATTCTTCAATCCAATCTAGAGGAATATTTTCAAAGCCATAATAAATTCCTGCAATACCTCCCGTAATTGCTCCGATTGTATCGGTATCTTCTCCTAAATTGACCGCTTTCAAAACCGCTTCTGAATAAGTTTCTGAGTTTAAAAAACACCATAATGAGGCTTCTAAACTGTGAAGAACATAGCCGCTTGAACTGATTTCACCTTCTTGCAAAGTATGTAGAGGAGCTACATCATATTCCCCAACTTTTAGTTCTAAAATTCTGTGGAATTTATCCATTTCATTTTGAGAACAAATAGGATTTTCATTTAAAAAATTCCAAACCGTTTTCTGCATCGTTTTGTATGCTTCCCACTTATCATTTCCTTTCAGAATTTCTAAAGCCAATTCCAAATAAATAAAACATGCCAACGCAGAACGAATATGACCATGTGTGATTGAAGAAACATCTTTGACAATATCAAAACGTTTTTCAATTGGAAAATCCTTAATGTAGAATAATAATGGCATAATTCTCATTAAAGAACCATTACCGTTGTCGAAATCACCTGTACCACCACATAAAGTGGGATAAACACCTTTGCTTATTCTATGAATAGCTTGCGAGGTTGCAATCCCAATGTCAAAAACCCTTCCATGCGGAGTCCAGATTTCCGCATTGTACCATTGCAAAAATTTTGTCGCGATATCTTCCAAATCATAATCTTTACAAAGACTTTCTGCAAGACATAAGGCTAAAGAACTATCATCACTCCAAGTTCCCAAAGGTTGATGATGAGTTCCTAAAGCTCTCATTTTTGTAACTGGTGAACGTTTCAATTGTTCTCTACTTCTAAATTCCACAGGAACACCCAAAGCATCACCAATACAAACTCCGAAAATTCCCGCTTTTACTACATTTTCCATTATGCTAAATTTACAAGCTTATCAAACAAGAGTTTCATTCCTTTTGTGGCGGTTTCTTTCATGACAACAGCTCTTTGTCCGTATCCGAAACCTGTTTCGTTGGGATTGATAACAATCAACAAACAATCATCTTTAATGTCGTGAAGCAATCCTGCAGCCGGATACACCTGCAATGAAGTTCCGATAACCAAGAAAATATCTGCTTCACTTGCTTTTTCTGTCGCTTCCTTCATCAAGGGAACATCTTCCCCAAACCAAACGATAAAAGGTCGCAATTGAGCTCCGTCTTCTGCCTTATCTCCGATATTAATATCGTCTTTTTGGTCATAAATAAGTCCTTTATTATTGCAAGAACAAGATTTTAACAATTCTCCGTGAATGTGAAGAATATTGGTAGAACCGGCTCTTTCGTGCAAATCATCGATATTTTGCGTGATAATCTGAACATCAAAATGTTTTTCTAAATCGGCTATTAGTTTGTGTGCATCATTTGGCTCCACTTCATGAATTTGGCGGCGTCTCTGGTTGTAAAATTCCAAAACCAAAGCTTTGTCTTTACGCCATCCTTCGGGACTTGCCACATCTGTGATGCTATGATTTTCCCAAAGACCATCTCCGTCTCTGAATGTTTTTATTCCGCTTTCGGCACTGATTCCGGCGCCAGTTAATATGGTTAGTTTTTTCATTTGTTTAATCTTAATTTAAATCTCTCGCAGATTTAGCAAATTATGCAGATTTTTTATATTAACATTACACTAAATCAAATTAATCTGCGAGACAATTCTGAATCAGAACATTTAATTACTGTCTAATAATTTTTTATAAATCTCTTCATTTTCTTCATCAAAGCATACAAAAATAACTTTCTCAACAATCTTTGATTCAAAATTTCTAATTTCTTCAATAGCAATTTTTGCAGCCAATTCTTTTGGAAACCTATAAACTCCTGTGCTGATATTGGGAAAAACAATCGTTTTTACATCAAGGCTTTCAGCTAATTTCAATGAATTTTTATAACAGTTTGCCAATAGTTTCGAACATTTCTCTTCATCATTATTCCAAATCGGCCCCACTGTGTGAATGACATATTTTGCAGAAAGATTTCCAGCTGTTGTCTCCACAGCTTCTCCTGTTTTACATTTTCCTTGCCTATTTCTTATCTCTTTACATTCTTCTAAAATTTGAGGTCCGCCTGCACGATGAATTGCTCCATCAACTCCGCCTCCTCCAAGCAAGGATGAATTAGCAGCGTTGACGATAGCGTCTGCTTTTATTTTGGTGATGTCGCCTTTTGTTAATTCAATTTTCATAATATTTGCTTTTTGGCCAGTTTTCTATGTTTTTTGTCCAATCCGGAATCGTATTTTCATCACAACATAAAATACTTACTCCTCCAACCATGGCACAGGTTGTATCTCTGTCGCCCAATGCTGAAACGGTCTTCCAAAGACATTCTTCAAAATTATGTCGATATCTTGAAAGCATCCAAACAACAAGCGGAACTGTATCTTGAGCGGTCATTTTTATTCCGTTTCCTAGAGTTTTTACCAATAATTCAACGCTTGGATTTCCATTCAAGTGAAGAACTTTATTCAATTTGCTTTTCATATCAGAATCTTCCAATTCATTTTGAATTTTTTGAATGAAATTTTCTGGAGTGAATATTGAGATTCCTAATTTTTCCTGAACTGCAAAAGCAGCAGCCAAAGCAATTGTTTTTGTGCCTTCTATAGCTTCTTTGTTTGCATGAGTGACTTCGCATGAAAGCTCCGCATTTATTTTTAATAATTTCAAATCATCGTAAAAATAAGCTCCTATTACCGAAGCTCTCATTGCTCCACCATTTCCCATCGAACCTTGTCCTTCAAATTTAGAATAAGAAACTTTCTTCCAGTTTTCTCCACTTTTTACAGCTCTGAAATATTGATGCATCGAAGGTCCATATCCTCTGTTTATATCTAAGTAATAATTTTTTGTAAACTCTTCTGCTAGAAAATTCTGATTAATTTCTCCATATTTTTCTAAAGACTTAAAAATTGCAATTGACATAATAGTATCATCCGTAAAATCAAGAGATGTTTCAGGCAAAATTCTTTGATGGATATAAGTCTTCATTACGCTTTCTTCTCCGAAAAAACTTTCACCAAAAGCGTCACCTATGGAAATTCCTGTAAGTGATTTCGAAGCATGTGAGAGTTTATCTGTTTTCATTTTATTTCTTCAAACGGTTGTATCATTTCCTCCTTTTTCGAGAGAATTGCAAAAACCACTCTCTTAAATTTATTTTTATACTTTCCTTGAAGACACTTTTTAAATAACTCTGCAATTTCTTTCGGATTATTCTTAAAAACGCCACATCCCCAAGCTCCTAAAATTAAGGTTTCATTTCCTTGATGTAGAGCCAAAGCCAGCATTTTATCTGTTCTCATATCCATTGCTCCGAAAATTTCATGAGCCTTTTCTGGTTCTTGTTTCTTAACAACACCTGCGTTCACTGCCGGAGATGTGATGAAATTACAGAAAATAGGTTTTAATAACAATTCACCTTTATCTTTTCTAAAAACTGGAACTTTCGGACTATAAATCATCGTATCGGTGTAAAAACAAGATTCCATAGCGCGATGAGTTTCGTAATATTTCCAGCCCTGAAGTAAACTTTCATACAATCCAGAAGTTCGCGCCAAGCTTTCTTCCTGAGCTTCTGCTCCATTGATGAAACCGCCTCCCGGATTTTTTGCTGATGCAAAATTCAGACACATCAGTTTTTCTTGATTTTCTTCTTCAGCTAATTGTAAAATTGCTTTTACTGAACTGCATTTCCAGACTTCAAACTGTGTTTCAAAATTAGTTTCTGGAAATTCATTTTTCACTATTTCAGAAAGTTCTTCTGATGAAAACAAAATTGTTCCTTTTGTGGAAGTTTCTAGTTCATTTTCTATATTTATTTTTTCGTTGTGTTCGTTTATATAATATTTCTTAGCTAAGATATCTAATGTATCTTTTGCCATTCCTTTATTTGTCATCGTTAGTTTTTTATGTTTACTAATAATTTCTCTATATCAGTATTTACAGATTCTTTAAAATCTTTCCCTATAAATACTTTTACAACCTCAATATTCCCTATAATTGCTTGGTTAAAAACTTCTAATTCTTCTGAAGGAACCCATAATTCATTATGATTTTTGGCTCCTACATTTTGAGCAGGATATTTTTTCACATCATCTTCCAGCACTTCAAATTTGGTTACAAAACCAAGATAGTTTCCTGCTTCGTCTCTCGTGTTCCATTTTTCTGCAATTTCGGACGCATACTCTTCGTTTAAAACTGGATAGAAAATCGGTTGCCATTCTAATCTCGGAGGAAATTTTTTGTAATGAGTTTCGATAATTAAAATCATTTCTTTCTCGCCGACTGGTCTGAATAATGTTATAGTTTTCATTCCTGTGCTTTTTTTATTATTATTTTTTTTATTTAAGTTTTGGCTAAAGCCTTCCTATTTTTTTCATTTTAAAATGGGCTGAAGCCCATTCCTATTGAATTAGCTATTACGTTTAATTATTTAACTTTATCAATTAATTCTTTTAAAATCCTTCGAATATGGAGAATAAGATCCAAAAACCTTATCAAATTTTACCTTTAGATTTTCTATTTTAAATTCTTCATCCAGTTGGTCTAGACAAGTCACCACCAAATTTTTCTTTTGAGCAAAAACATAAGCTTCATCCAATTTTAACGCATAATTTAGCAAATCATAATCTATATCTCCGAAGCGCAATTCCTTTTGATATTCATTAAAAATACAGGTTTCCTCTTCATTGTTGTTTAATACTATTTCCTTTTCATTGCTCATCCAACCGCTTCCGTGACGGGTTGAGTAAGATCTTGTCACATAAAACATTTCAATATTTTTAATCTCCAACAATTTACAAACTTCGTAGGCATTTTTTGAAGTTGTATGCGCATACGTTACATTCGGAAAAACACCATGATCCATATCTAATAAAACTCCCTGGCTGCCTTCAAAAATAAGATTGCTAAATGATTTTAAATAATCATAACCTTCTATTTTCCATTCAATTTTATCAATTGCTTCTAAAAAATCTTGTAATGCATTTTGTATTTCTTCTCCTTCTTCAAAACCGTAATAATTGGCAATTCCTTTTAGCTTTTCAATCAACATTGATTGAGGAGCGATTAAATCTGCGGCAAATAATTTAAATGGACTTTCGTTTCTTTTCATCGTTGCGCCCACTCCTTTTCCACAGGTTCCGTGTTCTAAATTTTTGACATTTTTTCTATTGCTAAAAACATCAAAAGGCGTCGTTACTTTTGCCAAAGGATGAATATGCAACTCAATATTTCCGTTTTTTTGAATTAATTCTTCCCTTTCATTAAATAAAAAAGTAGGATGAATTGTACAGTGTTCTGTAATATAAGATGGCAAACCTCGCAACGCACCACTCGCAAAACTCGAATGAACATGCTTTTTATCATCAATCATCACAGTATGCGCCGCTTGCTGACCGCCAGAAAAACGAATAACTACAGACTCAGGATTTTGCCGAGCCAGAAAATCTGTAGTGATTCCTTTCCCTTCATCACCAAAACCTAAGCCTATAATGAGTTGTGCTGTTTTCATTTTTTAAAACATTTGAATGTTATTAAAACCACCTAAATCTTTAGTTTTACTAAATTGATCTTTAAATCTGTTACAAACTACTTCTTTAATTACATTCGGAACATCTCTGTAATCTTCAATAGACAAACAGTTTTGCCCCAAAAGATCTTTCCAGCCTTTATCTGCATTTATTGCCTGTCCGGAATGCAAAACACTGATGTGAAAAACCTCATATTTCTTTTGAGCTTCTACCAATAATTCAGTGTGCTTGAAAGTCTGCTGCCCCGTTCCCATAATTTCTCTGACTGCAGAAGCGGGAAGCGTTTTCAAACAAGGTTCATCACCCACAGTGAACAATAATCCTTTTTGATTTCTTTTTTCAAAAGCATCAGTTCTGGTATGAAAAGCGGCAAAATACCAAGCAAGCAGATAACTTTCTCCGGCATTTCCGCCACCTCCAGATTCTATATAAGTTCTTGTCAACCACATATCCAGTTCTTCGTCTCCAGATTCAAATTGCCCAACTTGCAAAGGATAACCGTCACATTCATGATCGCCAATTCCCAAGAATAAAAGTGCAGGATCGGGAACACCGCCTTGGATGATTCCACCCATTAATTTTGGAAGACCTTCTTTAATTAATTCATGGGGAATATGCCCCATACTTCCGGTAACGTCTAATCCCAAAATAATTGGAACAGAATTCGGGTGTACTGAAGAATCTCTTGATTCCCTAAAAGAAATTCCATTAGGATTCATAGATTCGTGTGCTCTTCTTTTTGCATTCTGCGTAAAAATTTCACTTGCAGATTTTGATGCATATCCTTCTTTTCTGGCTCTGTCAAAACGAGCGTCTATGTCATATCTTGTACTTCCCATAACTTAAAATTTTTTGCCAAATAAATACTCAAACCTTTTTACCGAAACATCTAGTTGAATATTTAAATTTCTTATTGTTAATGATAATTCAATGTCTCTCTGAACAAATGTTTCCGGCTGAAAATCTGCGAATGTTAAACTGTTTTTATCTAACGGACTAATGTCGATAAGACCTTCTTGTTCTCTTTCCAGTCTTTTTATTTTCAGTTCGATGTCTTCTACTTTTCGCCTGTATATCAACTCTGAATCTTCTCCGATAGTTCGGGCTCGATCTTCTCTTATCTTGTCGTTATTTCTTTGTAATGACTCGATGAATCTGGGTTTTAAGTCTTCTTCCATAGCTCATTTTCTTATTTGCGTTTATTTCACACTAATTTAAAACTGCATAGTTTTGCCTTAATTCTTTTCGAATTATTAATCTTTTTTCTGAAACTTTTCTAAAGTGCATTTCATAATTGCGTTATTGTTACACAAATGTAAAACAATATAATTTTACTAACCAAATTTATTTGCGTTAATTTTACACGAATAAAGACAACTGATTGATTTTCAGTAATTAAAATTTATTTTATTTAAATGCAAATAGCACAAGTGTTTTTCACAAATGACACATTTGATTATTTTATACTTAAGTTTTGGCTAAAGCCAATTTGATATACTTTGAATTGAAAAACGGACTAAAGTCCGTTCCTATTGATGTTTAAATACGGAATTGTATTAAGATTATTCACAAAATTTGTCATTCTGACGAAGCAAGAATCTATTTTCATGTTTTGATATTTTCATTCCGTTTCGCTTCATTATGAATGACAATAACACAAAAATCATTAGTGAAAAATATTTGTGTCATTCGTGTTTAAAAAGCTATTTGATTTCAAAATAAAATCCCTGTTCTTCCAATTCTTTATATTTTTCCTGATTGAAAGTGAACAATTTTCCCGGTCTTCCACTTCCTTCTTTTTTTAAATTATTGGTTTCATTCAAAAGCCCGTAACTCATAATTTTTTTTCTAAAATTTCGACGATCGATTTCCTGACCAACAATAGTTTTATAAAGGTTTTCAAGCTCAGAAAATACAAATTCTTCATTGAGAAGATTAAAACCAATCGGTTGATACTGAATTTTTGTTCTCAATCTTTTTAAAGCAATATCAATTATCGTTTGATGATCAAAAGCTAATTTTGGAAGCTGATTAACACTGAACCATTGCGCATCTTCAGCATCAGAATCTGCAAATAATTCATGATAAGAAGGATTCACCAAGCCCAAATAAGCCACAGAAACCACTCTATTTCTGGGATCCCGACCTACGTTACCAAATGTATAGAGTTGTTCCAGAAAATCGGGTTTTATGCCTGCCTCTTCCTGTAGTTCTCTTTTTACAGCATCATCGAGGTTTTCGTCATCTAAAACCAAACCGCCTGGAAGCGCCCAACCTCCTTTGAAGGGATCAATATTCCTTTTAATCAACAAAAGTTGAAGATCTTTTTTATCAAAATATCCGAAAATAACGGCATCAACAGCAACTTTAATGTCCTGTAGTTTTTTTGGAGAATCCATAATTTAATTTGCGTTATGAGTACACAAAAGTAATCATTAGAAATATCAATTTCAAGAATAAAATAATAATTTTTCAGATACTATTTTTTATTAATTTTATAATCAACTTAAAACTAATCTATTATGAAAAATTTATTATTCGCAGCATGCACTGCTTTTCTGTTTATAGCTTGTGATAAAGCAAAAATTGATGTAAAAACGTCAAGTGGAAACGACTCAATTGCCAATGAAGAATGGAAACCTGTAGATTCTGCCACCGTAAACAAAGCATGGATGGAATTTGCAACACCCGGAGACATGCAAAAAATGCTGGCAAAATCTGACGGAGTCTGGTCTGGAGAAAACACAATGTGGATGGAAGATGGCGGTAAACCTATGACAAGCACATCAACAACAAGCAATAAAATGATTTTTGATGGTCGCTATCAAACCAGCGAACATAAAGGAAATTTTATGGGAATGCCTTTCGAAGGAATGAGTATTACGGGTTATGACAATGCTAAAAAGAAATTTGTAAGCACCTGGATTGATAACATGGGAACCGGTATTATGAACATGGAAGGCGAATGGAATGCAGACAAAAAATCAATCGAATTTAAAGGAAAAATGACAGACCCTACAAGACCCGGAAAAGACTGTAATATGAGGGAAGTCTACACTTTTGTAGATGACACCCATCAAACATTAGAAATGTACGGCCCTGATTCTAAAACAGGTAAAGAGTATAAAACAATGGAAATAAAATTTACGAAAAAGTAAAATCTAAACCGTTTCAGTTGAAGCGGTTTTTTTGTATATTCAAAATTCTTAGAAAAAGCTTTGAATGAATAAATTCCTTTTGATTTTAATTGTATTACTGACAGCTTGCAAAGAAGAAAAAAACCTGACGGAAAATATTGTTTTGGATTTCCCGAAAGATGAGAAACTGACTTTTCAAGAGTTTAATGAAAATTTAACTCACCGAGGCACATCACTGATTTATATTGGTGAAATTCGTCCTCAAATTGTAGTAAAATATTACAAATATATTAAGCCGCCAGCGACACCTTATAATGATGATATTCAAAAACAAGAAAAAAAATTGAAGATTCTATTGAGCTGTCACAACAATCTTTCTTCAAAACAGAAAAGATTAAAATTCTCGAAACTAACGAAGTTTTTGCAGCCTTCTTAAACAGTAAAAATTTATCAATTCTTGTCAGAGAAAAAGATACAATTCCTCTTTATAAACAATATTATAAAACGAACGAAATAAAGAGATACAAGGCTTTTCCTGTAATTATAAAAAATATATCCACTAAGGTTTTAAAAATTCCTACCGATGCTAAAAGTGTTGATCTTTGGATTTTAAATAATACTCAATTTCGATATGTAAGAAATAGTAATTACATATTTCGGGGAAGCGAATTACAAAAAATTTCATATTTTGAATTAAAACCTGATGAGATATTAATTTATTCTTGTCCATATTTTAAAAAGGGAGAAAAAAGAAAAGCAAAAATCAAATTTGGAACTGCCGAATCAAATGAAATCGAAATTTCTGTTGATGAAAATATTATAAGAAAAATGCTTCATGAAGGATTTGTTGAATAAAAAAATCCGCAGAAAACATCTGCGGATTTTACTTTTATCTTTTTACTTGGCTCTTTTAACTTCCTAATCATTCAGCTTCAAAACAGCCATAAATGCCGATTGTGGTACTTCTACTCTACCAATCTGCTTCATTTTCTTTTTACCTTCTTTCTGCTTTTCAAGAAGTTTACGTTTTCTTGAAATATCACCACCATAACATTTTGCGGTAACATCTTTTCTAAGCGCTTTAATCGTTTCTCTTGCGATAACTTTCGCTCCTAAAGCTGCCTGAACAGCAATATCAAACTGCTGTCTCGGAATCAATTCACGAAGTTTCTCACACATTTTTTTACCGATGTAATACGCATTAGAATCGTGAATCAATGAAGATAAAGCATCTACCATATCTCCGTTGATCAAGATATCCATTTTTACCAATTTCGAAGCACGCATTCCGATTGGCGAATAATCGAATGAAGCATATCCTTTAGAAATAGATTTCAGCCTGTCATAAAAGTCGAAAACAACTTCTGCCAAAGGCATATTGAACGTTAATTCTACTCTATCAGCCGTCAAATAAGATTGATTTACAATCTCTCCTCTTTTCTCAATACAAAGTGTCATTACAGATCCAACAAAATCAGATTTAGTAATGATTGAAGCTTTGATATAAGGTTCTTCTACTCTGTCTAAAAGATTGGGATCAATCATTTCAGAAGGATTATTAATCAAAATTGGAACTTCAGGTTCTCTTTTAGAATATCCTAAATAAGACACGTTGGGAACGGTTGTAATTACATCCATATTGAATTCTCTGTCCAAACGTTCCTGTACAATTTCCATGTGAAGCATTCCTAAGAATCCGCAACGGAAACCAAAACCTAAAGCCGCAGAGCTTTCAGGTTCGAAAACTAAAGAAGCATCATTCAGCCTTAATTTCTCCAACGAAAATCTTAGTTCTTCAAAATCTTCTGATTCAATTGGATAAATTCCGGCAAAAACCATTGGCTTTACTTCTTCGAAACCATCGATAGGACCATCTGCAGGATTCACAAAAGAAGTAATGGTATCTCCCACTTTTACTTCGCGGGCATCTTTAATTCCGGAAATAATATAACCTACATCACCACATTCTATGGTTTTTTTCGGTACTTGTTTCAATTTTAAAGTTCCAACTTCATCAGCTCCATATTCTTTTCCTGTTGCGAAAAACATTATTTTTTCGTTTTTGGAAATACTTCCATTTACAACTTTAAAATAGGCTTCAATACCTCTAAACGGGTTGTAAACTGAGTCAAAAATCAACGCTTGAAGCGGAGCTTTCGGATCTCCTACTGGTGGTGGAACTCTCTTTACAATCTGCTCCAATAAATCATGAACACCCTCACCGGTTTTCCCAGAAACACGAAGAACATCTTCATATTTACATCCTATAAGCCCCATAATCTCATCGGTAACCTCTTCAGGATTAGCAGACGGAAGATCGATTTTATTAAGGATTGGAATAATTTCTAAATCATTTTCTAAAGCCAAATACAAATTACTAATCGTTTGTGCTTGAATACTTTGCGCAGCATCTACAATTAAAAGTGCACCTTCACAAGCAGCGATTGAACGGGAAACTTCGTAAGAAAAATCTACGTGTCCCGGTGTATCGATAAGGTTTAGTATATATTTTTCGCCATTAAGCTCATAATCCATCTGGATGGCGTGAGATTTAATCGTAATCCCACGTTCTTTTTCCAAATCCATATCATCAAGCGTCTGAGATTGTAATTCTCTTTGGGTCACTGTGTTGGTGTACTCCAAAAGACGGTCTGCCAAAGTAGATTTACCGTGGTCGATATGAGCGATTATGCAAAAATTTCGTATGTTTTTCATTTAAGAACTATGTAATTTGCAAAGATAATAAAATGCGAGACAAATTGTCTCTCTTAATCTCTAAGCAATGAAATTAATTAATTTATTCCTAAGAAAAGTCATATTCTCCCGTCAAAGGATCTATGTAAATTTCTTTTTTATCATTATTTTTCATTTTCTTTTGTTTAACAGCTTGGTCGATAGAACCAGCAACCACACCTATTAAACCAAACATCCCATAAGTATTGCTGTATTGCGCCTGAAAAATATCGCCTCTGTTTGCTATGATATAAAATCCATTTTCATTTTTATTGATTTCTATGAAGCCTGACATTGTTTTTTTGTAAGCCTTACCATTCTCAACATAAGAAAACATTTTATAAGTAGATATTTTTTCTTTTTTACCATTTTCAACTTTTATTGCTTTCACAACTTCTCCTTTATCGTTTTTTTCCAAAACATAATTTCCTTGTACCGGACTTTGATTGAAAAATGAGGTAAAATCTAAATATACTCCATCCTTTAACTGTTCATTTTTAAAGGCTTCATAATTACTTTTTCTAAATAACTCATAATCAGAAAGATCATTTAATGTGACTGCATTTTGAATAGGTTCTAAAGTGTAAGCTTTTTTAATAAAAATAGAAAAAATTGTTGGAATATTTTTCACCATCAATTCTGAAACTTCTTTATCTTGAAAAGTAAAAACAGTATCTTTTTTATATAGAAACTTGTATTTGTCTCCTTCTTTTTGGAATATTTGAGCAGAAAAATCCATTTTTCCTAGTGTTTTTTTTCCATCACTTTCTCCTGTTGAAAGTTTCAATCTCTTTAAAATAAGAACCAATTCATTATTTCCTCCTAAAGTATTTCCTCTATCATACCAAGCTTTAAAATCATTTTGTGGAGTTGTAGGAAAAACCACCTCCTTCATTTCTTTATTTTCACCAAAAGGTATCATTCCAATTGATTTATCTTGCCTTTGATCTAGAACCTTAAAACCTTTATAAGTGATATCACTAAATCTACTAATATTGCCTTTAAACTTAATGGCTTCTGTAGCCTGAGAAAATGATAAGATTGCCATACAAGATAATACAATCAAAAATATTTTTTTCATAATTATTTTTTTCGCAAAAATAGGCTTTTCTTGAAAATTAAACGACCCTCACAATCAATCGCGAGGGTCGTCTAACATTAAAAAAATAAACTATTATGGAGCTTGCTTTGCTCCTGAAGTATTTCTTTTATCACCATGAGGCTTTTTTTCATTCATTTTATCTCTCATCATGCCTTCAGATTGAAAAAGCTTCAAGACCTTTTGGCAAGGAATGACCGTTTGCATTTTTTCTGCATATTTTTTTCTGTTATCAAATAATTTTTGACCTACTTCAAAACTTTGCTGCAGTTTTACTTTTGCTTCATCTTCTGAAAGTTTTTCGGGATCAAAATTTGAATCAAATTGGCTCTTTATATGTTTTTGATTATCTAAATATTCGTTGTACATCGCAGTAAACTCTGCTTTATCTTGTGGCGCAACATCCAGCATATCAACAACCATATTATTTCTGAACTGGGTAAGAAGCGCTTTTCTTTCATCCGGCGAAAGATTGTTTATTACCTCTTTTCGCTGATCGGGATTCATTTTCTTCCAATCATAATCCTTGATTTGTGCACTGAGCCCAAAACTTGAGAAAATAAAAAGTGTAAATAATAATTTTTTCATCTTTCTTTTAATTATATAAATCTAAATAAACATCCTGACTAGAATTGTTTGCCAATTCTGCTATTTCCGAATTGTTAAGCGATTCTAAATATTCATTCATATGGATTTCATTGGCAGTTTTTACTGCTTTTTTATTCTGCTTTCTTGAATCATTATGAATGACCTGCGAAACCATTGGTTTTATACTCACCTGTTTATCAATTCTTTGATTCGGATTTTCTACCGAAGTTAAATCTGAGGCTAAAGTTTCGTAAGCTATCTGACTTTCTTTCTTAGGCAATGTTATACTATTAGCATAACTGTCTTTTATATTTCCATTTGCCGAAGAATCTGAGTTTATTTCATACACAAATGTGACTCCAAAAATAAGCGCTAAAGATGCGGCAGCTGCATAAGCCCAATTCAGTTTGAAAATTGGTGCTTTTTTATCCTTTTTAATTTCACTCATCACTCTGTTCTGAATATTTTCAAACATATTTTCAGAGACCGTGTAAATGTTTTTGCGTTCTAATTTTTCTAAATTAAAATCTTTTACTTCACTCAATACTTTATCCTGAATATTTTGAAATAAATTTTCAGGAGTTTTATAAATATTTTTGCGTTCTAAGGTATCTAGATCAAAACCTTTTCTTTCGCTCAACACCTTTTCCTGAATATTTTCAAACAAATTTTCAGGAGTTTTATAAATGTTTTTGCGTTCTAAATTATCTAGATCAAAATTTTTCATGATTTTTTTTCTCAAAAATTATCTTTCGTAATTTTCTTTGATATATTCTTCTATTTTCTGTTTGGCGTAATGATAATTTGTTTTTAAAGTCCCTACCGACATATCAACAATTTTAGATATTTCTTCGTAAGGCAAATCATCATAATACCGCATCATAAATACCAGTTTCTGCTTTTCGGGCAGGCTTTGTATGGCTCTTTGTAAAAAAATTTGAATTTCTTCGGCATCACTATGTGTATTATCAGCAACCAGATTCTGCATGTAATATTCAGGATCTTCATCGGTTTTCTGCATTTTTTTCAGTTTATTAATCTGTTGCAAAGCTTCATTGGTTGCAATTCTGTAGAGCCAAGTGTACAGCTGGCTGTCATTCTTGAACTGATGAAAGTTTTGGTATGCCTTAATAAATGTTTCCTGTAAAGTATCCTGAGCAAGGTCTCCGTCTACGATAATACGTCTGATATGCCAATATAATCTACTTTGATAAGCATCCATCAACACGCGAATACCTTTTTCGAGTGTTCGTGGGTCTTGCATCAGCGCAATAATCTCTGCGTCTTTAATCTTCATAAGATGCTTTCATTGTTTTGGATTACAAAAATATCTAAAAGTTAAATTACTTATTCAATTTTGAGTCCAATATATTAACTTTTAAGATTTATATCAATAATATTTATTCGAAAACATCCATTATCATTCAACTTTCCTTCCAAAACTAAAAACTCTTATCTTTGTTTTATGCAAACAGTCATTATCGGTTCTGGGAATGTTGCCTATCATTTGGCAAAAGCTTTCACTCAAAATGGTATTTCTTTAGCCCAAATCTTTGGGAGAAATGAAAAAGAACTTCAAAAAATTTCTTTAGAATTAAATATCCCTTATTCCACACAAAAACTGGAAGATGCAGATTTATATATTATTTGCGTAAGTGATAGTTCTGTAGAAGATGTTTCTAAAATTATTATTAAAAAAAATGCTTTGGTTGCTCATACTTCAGGCTCGCTTCCTAAAGAAATATTAATAGGGGAGTACAGAAAATCAAGCTTTTATCCTTTACAGACATTTTCAAAATCTAAAGATTTAGATTACAAAAAAATTCCTTTTTTTATTGAAACTGAAAATGAAGAAGACCAGAAAACTTTAACAGATTTAGCTTCCAAAATTTCTGAAAATGTAATGGAAAGTTCTCATGAAAAGAGAAAATACATTCATTTAACAGCAGTTTTTGCCTGCAATTTTGTGAATCATCTTTTTGCAAGAGCTAAAGAAATTTCAGATGCTCAGGAAATTCCGTTTGATTATTTTTTGCCTTTAATTAATGAAACCGTTCAGAAAATCTCTGAAATAGAACCCAAATCAGCACAAACAGGACCAGCCGTAAGAAATGACCAAAGAGTTTTAGAATTACACGAGCAGTTATTAAAAGATGAAAGTTTAGAGATTTATAAAACAATGAATCAATCGATTAAAAAAATGTATCAATTGCCATAAAGTTTTAACTTTGAGGAAAACCAAAAAAATGAATACAAACATTATCCGTTCCCTCATCATTGGAGCAGCCATCGTTATCACCGCTTTTGTTTTAGGCTCAAGTTTTAAAAACAGAAATTTAAAACAAGATACAATATCCGTTACAGGTCTTGGTTCTAAAGATTTTATTTCCGACGAAATAAGTTGGGGTGGAAGTTTCGACGCCAGTGCAATGGACGCAAAAGAAGCCTACAATTTAATCTCGCAGGATAAAGAAAAAGTAAAGGCATTTTTCTACAGCAAAGGGTTTAAAGCAGGAGAGTTTGCTTTTGGCGGAGTAAACTTTTCAAGGTCTTACCGTACAGTGACGACAAAAGAAGCAGACGGGGCTGAAAAATCTGAAGATATTTTTGATGGCTACAAAGCTACTCAAAGTGTGTTTTTCAGAGCTAAGAAAAACCCAGCTTTGATGAAGAAGATTGAAAGTGTGATTGATAAAACAGCAGAATTAATCAATAGCGGTGTACAATTTGAGCCCTCTTCGGCACAATATACTTATTCTGACCTTGCATCTCTGAAACACAGTTTAATAGAAGCCGGCTCAAAAGACGCCAAACAAAGAGCAGAAAAAATTGTAAAAAGTGCAGACGGAGATTTAGGAAAGCTAAAAGATGCTTCTATGGGAGTCTTCCAAATTACAGCAAAAGGTTCTACCGATGAAGATAGTTATGGTGGAAATTTTGACACTTCAAGTAAAGAAAAATCAGCGAGAATTACTGTAAGACTTACTTACAATCTCGACTAAATAAAAATATTTTTAAAGTTTAAAATGAGTTATAAAGAGAAATTAAAAGATATAAAAGCATTTGTATTTGATGTAGACGGCGTATTCACAGACGGAAGTGTCTATTTAATGCCAGGTGGAAATATGAGCCGGGTAATGAATGTTTTGGATGGTTATGCTGTTGTAAAAGCTTTAAAAAACGATTATATAATTGGAGTAATCACAGGTGGAAATGACGAAATGGTAAGACACAGAATCAATTATTTGGGTATTCAGGATTACTATGCAAAGTCTCATGATAAAATGGTAGATTATGAAGCTTTTAAAGCTAAATATAATCTTAAAAATGAAGAAATTCTAACGATGGGAGATGACCTTCCTGATTTTCACATGATGCAGAATTCAGCAATTGCAACGTGTCCTGAAAATGCCGTTCCCGAAATCAAAGGAATTGCAGACTATATTTCACAAGCCAAAGGTGGAAGTGGAGCAGTACGCGATGTTATTGAGCAGGTAATGAAAGTTCAGGGAAAATGGCACGATGATAATACCCAATCTGTATAATAGAGATGAAAGAAAAGATAAAAGACTTACAATCAATCATCTATTTTTTTGAAATATAAAATATCATTTACCATTAACTGTTTATCATTTATAAATATCAATGAAAATACTTTTAGCATCGCAATCTCCGAGAAGGAAAGAGCTACTATCAAATTTAGGTTTTGATTTTGAAGTTGTAAAAATTGACTGTGAAGAAATTTTACCTGAACATATAAAAATAGAAGAAGCCGCAGCTTATTTATCTGAATTAAAAGCCAATGCATTCAGAATTCTTCAAAAAGATGAAGTTTTATTGACTGCCGATACGGTTGTTACCAATGAAAACACATTTCTTGGGAAGCCAAAAGATGAAATGGAGGCAAAAGAAATGATTCAGTCATTATCAGGAAAAACACATCAGGTTTACACAGGAATTACGATTAAAACTTTAGATAAAACCATCACAGAAACGGATGTTGCAGATGTAGAATTTGAGGAAATCTCTAATGAGGAAATCGATTTTTACATTAAAAACTACAAACCATTCGATAAAGCAGGAAGTTACGGCATCCAAGAATGGTTGGGAATGGCAAAAATCAAAAAAATAAACGGAAGCTTTTATACCATTATGGGACTTCCAACTCATTTAGTTTATAAAATATTGCGAAAATTATAAGTATTTTCAAAATAAAATTTTATTATTTTTACAAAATCATCAAACTGCTGATAATAAAAAGTAAATTAGCGAGTTATATTAAAATAATGAAAAAAAATATAGTATTTCTTTTAGTAGCGATTATCGTCGTTTCCTGTGGCACGAAAGTGAAAAAACCAGAAGCGAGATCAAAGTTTTTGAAAGGATTTTCAACATATTACAACACCTTGTTTAATGCCAAAGATGCTTTAAACAGTGAGTTTACAGAAAGAGACAAAGCCCATAAAGACAATTTTTATGCGCCATATATTCCTATACTAACCTACGAAGAACAACCTCTAGGAAGTGATTTGGGACAATCTTCAGTGTTTGCAGAAAATTCTATGAAAATGGCGGAAGTAAACCGCCCGCAACAAAATGCAAGAAGCGCACCGGGAATGCCCGGGAACAAACCTCAAGCCCCTAATAATCAGGAACAAAATAAAGGAGCTAGTGTTTTGGAAATTGCTGAAGCAAAAGCTTTAAAAGCCATTAATAAATATTCGGTCATCAGAAAAGGAGAGGAGCAAAACAAAACTATTTTTGATGCTTATATTATTTTGGCTCAGTCTAGAATTTATCAGGGAAAATCAATTAAAGCTTTGGATGCTTTAAACTATGTTTTCACCCATATGAAAGAAGACAAAAGGCTTCCGTTAGCACATATTTATGAAGCTTTAGCTTATTCTCAAATTAAAAACTATCATAAATCTGACGAAATTTTCAATAAACTTAAAGGTGAAAAATTAAGCAAGGATCATGATAAATTATTGAGTATTTATTATGCTGAATCTCTTTTGGATGCCGGAAAAAAAGAAGAATCTATCAAAGAATTAGACCGTGCTTTTGAACTGAACGGAAACAGAAAACTAAAAAGCAGAATTGCATTTTTACGAGGTCAAGTTTTACAAGAACAAGGAAAACAAGATTTGGCAAGAGAAAGCTTTTTAGCTGCTTATAAATATGCTAATGATTTTGAGTTTGAGGTAAAATCTCAGATTGAAATTGCCAAAACATTCAACGGAAAAGGAAATTATGAAGGCGCGAAAGATTATCTCGAAAAAATAAGTAAAAAAGGAACTTATGGGTCTCGAAAAAACGAATTTTATTATGCTTTAGGTCTAATGGCCAACAAAGCGGGTAAGAAAAAAGAAGCGCAGGAGTTTTTCAGAAAATCATTGCTCGAAAAAGTTTCTGATGGGCAGGTGAGAGGCTTGGCTTACTACGAGATTGGTAAAAATTATTTAGATAAAAACGATTATATAGGAGCCGGAGCTTACTACGATTCTGCGTTGGCTTCTATGACGTACGAACCTTCGAGAATCTTACTGCAAGATCAATCAGGCTACATTAAAAAAATCTCTAAAAACTATTATTTAATTAAGAAAAATGACAGTATTCTTTCTTTGGCAAAAATGACCGATGTACAGAAAACTGATTATTTTGCAAAATATATTGACAAACTAAAAATAAGAGAAGAAAAAGAAGAACAGGAAAGAAGGCGTGCTGAGAGAAGCAAAGGTTTTGATACCGGAGATTACAACGCCAATTCTCTTTTTGCAAACAGTTCAAATTCTTTCGAAGATTTTGGGGTTACAGCCAAAGGCTTTTATTTTGGAAACACCGGTACCGTAAGCAAAGGTACCTCTACCTTTAAACAAGTTTGGGGAGACCGTGCATTGGTTGATAACTGGCGTTTTTCTAAAAAGATGGCTTCACTGGAAGATATGAAAAATGAAGCTTTAGGAGTTACTTCAGCTCCCAATCCGAGACGTTTTGAGCCTTCTTTTTATATTGAGCAAATTCCTGCAGATGCCGGTAAATTATCTCAGCTAAAAAAGGATAGAGATACCGCTTCATTAGGCCTTGGCGTGATGTATCAGAATTATTTTACCAATACGCCTTTAGCAACAAAAACGCTTTATGATTTGGTTGATGTAAAACCAGAGGAGAAGGTAATGCTTCAGGCATTATATGAAATTTTTGCGATGAATTATGAGAAAGACCCTCAGGCTTCAGCCCGCGCAAAACAGATTTTATTAACCGACTATCCTTATTCTTCTTTTGCAGAATTTGCAAGAAATCCTAAAAATAATACCTTCGTAAAATCATCTGAAGAAGTTGAAAACGAATATAAAATGGCTTTTGCACTGTATGAATCTGAAAAATTTGCAGAAAGTCAGGGCAAAATAGAACAGGTAATTCTCAAGTTTCCTAAAGATGCATTAATTCCTAAACTGAATCTTTTGAATGCCTTCAATGCAGGAAAAACAGGTGGAAAAGAAGTAATGATTCTCCAGCTTGAACAAATTATTTTGAATTATGCTAAAACTCCTGAAGGAATTAAAGCTAAAGAAATGCTCAATTATCTGAAAAGCGATATTGCATTCCAAGCGACGGATAATAAGGGAAATAAGACTCCTAATAGTCCATTTAACGGCCCGGGACAAGCTAATAATATTCAGCAATCTCAAACCAGTAATTTCATTACTAGTGATTCAGCTGCTCAGCCAATGAAAAATACTCCTCCTCAGAATAATAACAATATTCCGAAAAAAGCAGTAAATAATTCTATGCAAAAGCTACAGCAAACCTCTGGTGAAGTGAAACCAATGAGTAAATAAAAAAAAGCGAAGATTATTCTTCGCTTTTACTTTTTTTCTTTACACCATGAAAATCTTTCAGATAAAAAGGCTCGAAATAAGCAATATCTTCAAAGTCTTCATTCTTTATTTTTTCTAACGTTTTCTTTATTAAATACTGAGCAGAAGGATAGATTTCAGTATTAAATTCTGCATTCGGAAGTTGCAATACTTCTTTTGCTTTTAATGCTCCATCACCCACAAAAAGAACTTTCTTATCTTTAAATTCTTCAAAAGAATTTTCATCTAAAATTTTAGCTTCAGTCTGACTGAGCTCTTCACCTGAAATTCCGTTATAAACAGCGGTATAAACCTCCATTCGTCTTGCATCGACCAAAGGGATGATTAATTCATAGTTTTGTCCTAAAAAAGGCTCTACCATGCTTTCCATAGAATTAACGGCAACCAAAGGAATTTTAAGTCCGTAGCAAAAACCTTTTGCCGAAGCCGCACCAATTCTAAGACCAGTATAAGAACCCGGACCTCTTCCTAAAGAAACGACATCAATATCTTTCATTGTAAGTTCGGCGCCTTCCAAAGCCCATTCTACAAAAGTGTGGAGCGATTCGCTCTGTTTATAGTTTTCTGAAACTTCTTCAGTTGAGCAAAGTAGTTTTTCATCATCAGAAATGGCTACTGAACAGTTTTTGGAGGAAGTTTCGAGGTATAATATTTTCATTTTTTTGATTATTTTGAGCTGTTCGGAAATTCTGAACAGTAATGATTAACAAACTTGTAAGAATTATTTACAAGTTGAAACATTTATAAAAAATCCATTTGAATTTTTGCAAATTTATGGCTTTATTTCCACACTTTGTCGGCTCCACAATTTCCACATAGATTTATCTTTAATCCAAATCTCAAGAAGCGATAATTTCATCTCAAAATCTTCACTTTGATACAACCCTGAAACCTTTATTTTCCTTCTGATGCTGAATGTATTTTTAAACTTTTTAATTTCAGAAACTTCGGTTTGCCTTATTTCTTTATAAACCACTTTTTTGGAAGAAAAATCTTTTTTAAAGTCATTTAAATTCTGAATCCAGCCATTAGAATGACCGAAAGAAACATCAATAGCAAACAAATCTAGAATCTTTGAATCATTATTTTGCATTAAAGAATCAAGTTTTGCCGTTTGAGAAAGCAGTTGTTTTTCCTGTTTTTGAATATTCCTGAGAAAAACCAAAAGCAAAGCAAAAGAACAATAGAATAGGGAAGAGTCTCATTTTCACATTCTCAAATTAAACCATTCTCAAATTCCAATTACCCTTTTCTGTAAATTGTTCTCGGTTCGCTCTGTGCACTTGGATAAATGGTCATATCAGAAACCGTAACGTGTTGTGGAGCATTAATGCAATAGGCAATTGCATCGGCAATATCTTCTGCTTTTAAAGCTTCATAACCTGCATAAACGGTTGCGGCTCTTTCTTGGTCGCCTTTAAATCTTATTAAAGAAAAATCTGTTTCTACAGCTCCCGGCTGAATATTGGTGACTCTGATTCCGAATTCCGTCAATTCAATTCTCATTCCTTCAGAAATCACATCAACGGCTTTTTTAGTTGCACAATAAACCACGCCATTTGCATACGTTTGCCTTGCCGCTACCGAACTGATATTAATAATTTGTCCCGAATTTCTTTCTTTCATCATCGGAATAAGCGTTTTAGAAACGTATAAAAGACCTTTTACGTTTCCGTCAATCATAGAATCCCAATCATGAGTACTTCCTGCGGAAAGAGGTTCTAAACCATGTGCATTTCCTGCATTATTAATTAATACATCAATATTTTTCCATTCTTCTGGAAGTGATGCAATTGCGTTTTCAACTTCTTCAAGATTTCTAACATCAAACTTTAAACTAAACACTTCGGTTAATACAGATAATTCAGCTTTTACAGATTCTAATGCTTCTGGTCGTCTTCCACAGATAATGATTCTGTTTCCTTGTTTTGCTAAAAGTTCTGCAGTAGATTTTCCTATACCTGAAGTAGCTCCGGTGATGAGTATTGTTTTCATAATTTTGCTGTTTGCCATTAGCTTTTAGCTTCTGGCTAATTTTGTTAAAAGCAAATAACTATCTGCCAAAAGCAAGAAGCTAATTTGCATCAAATGCTTCAAAAGCATCTGGAATATGTTCTATAATTAAGTTTCCTTTTTTGTCGGGAAGCACAGAAATAATATCAAATCTTACTTCCTGATTCTTATTAAATTCTTCCATGAAATGATCAGCAGCAGTAACAATAGATTTTATCTTCCCTTTTGTAACCGCTTCCTGCGGAAGAATAAAAAAATCGGTTGACCTTGCTTTTACTTCAACTACGATAATCTGATGCTCTTTTTCGGCAATAATATCTATTTCAGATTTTTGATAACGAAAGTTTCGCACCAGAATTTTGTAGCCTTTTTTCTGTAAATATTCGGCGGCTACATTTTCTGCTTTCTTACCAAGTTCGTTGTGATCTGCCATATTTTGAGTTTGAGAGTGGGAGAGTTTTGGGAGTTTAAGAGTGAATTTAAAACGCAACCTTTACCTTATCCTCAACCTTCATCTTAATCTCACTTCCAATAATCAACGGTCGATTATCTTTGATATGTCCATTAGGGAAACCAAAAATGACAGGAAAATTATACTTTGAAATTCTTTCTGAGATAAGTTTATAGGCAAACTCGTCAAAACTTTCTTCGTATTGTTTGTTGTCTTTTTCGTCTCCCATATTGGTCATTCCGCCAACAATTAAACCTTTTATTTTTGTAAAAACTCCGGCCAATTCAAGGCTCATTATCATTCGATCTAAGGCATAGAAGTTTTCCCCAATATCTTCGATGAATAAAATTTTATCTTTAAAATCAAATGAATATTTAGTTCCCAAAAGCGCATAAATGAGGGCTAAATTCCCTCCAATCAATTCGCCTTCAATATTTCCTTGTTTATTAAATTGATTCGATTCTAAGCTGTATTTTGGCTTTTTACCTTCTAAAATATCAAAAAGTAAATCATAGCTTTCCTCAGTTACTCCAAAACTCGAAGTTTTAATCGTTTGTCCGTGAATGGAAGCAAAGCCTTTTTTAAACAAATAACTTTGGATCACTGTATTATCAGAATACCCAATATACCATTTCGGATTTTTGGTAAACTCTTTTAAGTTTAAACCTTGAACTAAATGTTGGCAACCATAACCGCCTCTTGAAGCCCAGATTGCAGAAATTTCAGAATCATTTAAAGCCCAATTGATATCATTTAGTCTTTCCGCTTCAGTCCCTGCATAATTATAGCCATTAGAAAATTTGGTATAAAGATTTTCGCCTAAAATAGGTTCAAAACCTTTAGCTTTAATCATTTCTATCCCTTTTTCCAATTGAGTTGGCTCTACAGAACCTGCAGGAGAAATGATAGCTATTTTGTCGCCTTTTTTAAGTGATTTGGGAAATATTTTCATAGACGAATCATTATTTTATTTAAAATAAATCTTACTCATTATTATTGCGTTAAGCGTATCTATTTTTTTATTTTCTATATTTTAATTCCTTTTTCTCAGCTTCTTCTAATCGTTTGTCAAACTGATTAAACATTTTGAAACTCTGAAGAAATATGAAAAAACTGAAAATAATTAAAACAACGCCAACTCCTTTTCTAATATTATTTGCCAGTTTTTGCGTAAGCCTGTCATGAAACTGTTTCGCCAGAAAAATTTTAGCAAAATCAATCAAAAGATAGGTGGCAATAACAATGGTTAAATAAAGAATCAACGTTTCTGTATCTGGATATTGGTTTCTTACCCCAATCACTGTCACCAACCAAAAAAGAATTACCCCAACATTCAAAAGGTTTAGTAAAAAACCATTGATAAAAGTTCTAAAGTAATTCTGGCTGATTATTTTTTCTTCCCCGGGCATATGCATCTTGGTTTTGGTGACCATCATGATAATTCCGTAGGTGAGGATAAGTATAGAGGTAATTCTGTAAAATCCTGGATGCTTGTCGATAAGATCAACAATATCTGCACTGGCGTAATAGGCTGCAATAATACATAATAAATCTGCCGTAATAACACCAAAATCTAGTGCTAAAGCATGCTTCGGACCTCTTGTAAAACTGGTTTCAATCAACAGAAAAAATATAGGCCCGATAAATACGAGACTCAGCATAAAGCCTAAACCTATGGCAGAAAATATGAGTTCAAACATTTAAAAATTGTTTCAATTCCAAATTTAAAGATTATATTTTTATTTAAGTTTAAAAAGAGGATATATCAGGTTTTAATTTTAACAAAATATCTGTTTATGCATTAAATATTTTTTTTAAGGCATCAATTTCTAAAAAATACGTCAATTTAAAGAGCAAATAATAATCAGTACCTTTTAATTTTTCTCCTTATTTAAAACAAAAAAAGACCACAAAATGTGATCTTTTTATATGTAATGATTTTAAATGTTGAAATTACTCCACAATCTTAAAATCAAGTTGTTTTTGAATTAAATTAGCTTTTACAACTTTAATCTGTAACTGATCTCCCAATTGATATCTGTTTCCTGTACGAGATCCGTACACTGCGTGTGTAGTTTTGTCATACGTATAAGAATCATCCATTAAATCTCGCAATTTAATTAAACCTTCAGCACCATTTTCAGGAATTTGAACCCAGAAACCAAATTCTGCAACTCCTGAAATAACTCCCGTGAAAGTTTCTCCCAGATGTTTTTCCATGAATTTTACCTGCATAAATTTGATAGAATCTCTTTCTGCATCGGCTGCCAAACGTTCCCTTGCACTACAGTGTTTTGCTTTTTCTTCCAGCTCATATCTATCTGGAGATTTTCCTCCATCCAAATAATGCTGTAGCAATCTGTGGGCAAGCAAATCGGGATAACGACGGATAGGAGAGGTGAAATGCGAGTAATAATCAAATCCTAAACCGTAGTGACCAATCGGCTCGGTAGAATAAACCGCCTTACTCATGCTTCGCATCGCCAAAGTTTCGATCATATTTTCTTCGCCTTTTCCTTTCACATCTTTCAATAAAGTATTCAACGATTCAGCGACTTTTTTGGTGTTTGCCAAATCTATCTTATATCCAAAAGTAGAAACAAAATCCCTTAAAGCTTCCAATTTCGCAGGATCCGGATCGTCGTGTATTCTATAAATAAAGGTATTTCCACTTGGACTTCCTTTTTTCAGTGAGACAAATTCTGACACTTTTTTATTCGCCAAAAGCATGAATTCTTCAATCAAGTGATTTGAATCTTTGCTGATTTTAAAGTAAACGCCGATCGGCTGATTATTTTCATCTAAATTAAATCGAACCTCACTTCTGTCAAAGGTAATTGCCCCGTTTTTGATACGTGCAGCACGCATAATTTTTGCTAAATCATCAAGAATATTAATCTCTTCTTGTAAATCGCCTTCTTTAGTCTCAATTCTTTCCTGAGCTTCTTCATAAGAGAATCTTCTGTCTGAATGAATAACCGTTCTTCCAAACCATTCTTTCTGAATTTCTGCTTTATCATTTAGCTCAAAAACAGCTGAGAAAGTATATTTATCTTCATTCGGACGAAGCGAACAAACATCGTTACTCAAAACTTCTGGAAGCATCGGTACCACACGGTCTACCAAATAAACTGACGTCGCTCTTTCGTACGCTTCATCATCCAAAATAGTCCCGGGAATTACATAATGAGAAACGTCTGCAATGTGAACTCCAACTTCCCAGTTTCCATTTTCTAGCTTTCTCATCGATAATGCATCATCAAAATCTTTGGCGTCTTTCGGGTCAATGGTAAAGGTCAAAACATCACGCATATCCCAACGTTTTGCGGCTTCTTCAGCGGTAATGCTGCGGTCGATTTTATCGGCATCTCTTTCCACTTCTTCAGGGAATTCGTACGGCAAACCATACTCTGCAAGAATAGAGTGAATTTCAGTTTCGTGATCTCCCGGATTTCCTAAAACCTGCAAAATTTCTCCTTCAGGATTTTTGTCTCCAGGTTTCCATTCCGTCATTTTTACAACGACTTTATTGCCATCTTCAGCACCATTTATTTTCCCTTTCGGGATAAAAATATCTGTGTTTATTGTTTTTTTATCACAAACTACAAACCCAAATTCTTTATGAGCAACCAATTGAAAAGTTCCTACAAATTCTGATCTTTTTCGTTCTAAAACCTCCAAAACAGAGCCTTCCAGTTTTTTACCTTTAAAATTGTAAGTAACAATCAATACTTTATCGCCCTGTAATGCATCCTTTACGTTTTTTGAGTGGATGAAAATATCATCTTTCATATTTTCTACCGTAACGTAAGCATTTCCAGATTGGTTAAAATCGATGGTTCCCGTTAAAGTTCCTTCAATTTTTAAGTTAATACTGAATTTTCCTTTTTCGGTTTCTTTAATTCTCTGGGTTGATAAAAGCTTGTGTAAAGCCTGAATCACCATTTCCCTTTGTCTGGGATTTTTATGGTCTACACCGTCTGAGATTTGTTTGTAGTTGTATAATTTGGTTTGATTTTGATTCATAAATCTCATGATTAATCTTCCGATTTCCATTAATTTATGATCATTTTTTTCGCTTATATATTTTTTCTTTTTTGCCATTTTTTAATTTAATTCTATAAAGATATTTCCTTTTGCTTTCAATCGGAAATATTTTCGTTTTAATTCTGAATATTCATTGATCTTGATAAAAATTTCATCGTTTTCTTCAAAGAAAATGTCTATATGAAAACTTTTATAAGGATTAATTTGCTTGTTATTTAATTCTTTAAAATTATTTTTTGCGTTGTAAAAAGTTATTTCGTCATTTTTTTTAGAATAAATCTTTTTATACGACTGTACTTTTTTATTTACATCTTCATTTTCACTGTATGGAAATACAATTTTCGAAGGAAATTTATTTACAAATTTTCTAAAATTATTTTCATTCCAAAATAATTCTGATGCTAAATTTACTTTTAAATTGACAGGAGAATAGTCAGTTTCATCCATCCCACATCCCCCCATTTGTGAAAAACTTGCAATTTGTAGAGTTATGATTTTGTGTTTAACTGAGTTTAAATTTATTTTACTAAAAATAAAATCTGCCAGCTTTTCGTAATTGATATTTTTAGTTTCTTCTAAAAATATCTTTTTTACTTTCTCTAATTCTTCTTTTGAATACCTATAAGGTTGGTAAACTTTTTTGGGACAGCCTTGTTCTTCTGCAAGCCCTGGAACTGTAGGACAAGCATCATCTTTATCATAAATACCATCTCCATCTGTATCCGGCCACGGACAACCATTATTTTCTGGAGGTCCAGCAACTGAAGGACAAGCATCATCTTTATCTAATACTTCATCACCGTCAATATTTTGCCACGGACAACCATTATTTTCTGCAGATCCTGCTTCTTTCGGGCAAAGGTCTAAATAAAATAAAACACCGTCTCCATCTTCATCAGAAAGACAGATTTTTTTGCTGAATTCTTGCTTACATTTTTTGAAAGATTCTTTGTCAATAATTTCCTGTGAACTGCAACACAGAAAAATAAAAAGGAAAAAGAATGTATAATAAAATTTCATCTTTGTAATTTATAATTTATTTATTCTTTAATAATTTCCACTTTCTATCTTTAAATTGATATAAAAAAATTCTTTCGAAAGCTTTATTTTCTTCATTAGAAATATTGATATAAATGTTATACGTATTAGGAAAATTATCATTTGAGTAAGGCAATAATTTTACATATAAATGAATATAATTTTCTGATAATATTTTATTTGAATCCTTACTTTTATGTAATTCTAAATTTTCTACACGCTTTTCATTTGAAGAATAGTAAAATTTTGTTTTCTTACTATTCAAATCAGTATAAACACCTTCATAAACAAGCTTAATACGATTACTTTTAAGAAAATTATTTTTATTAATCATATTATCTTTAAAAGACATAAAGGGTATTCCAATAAGAGGAATTATACTTTTATTTTTAAAAACTTTTTGAAATTTTTCATAATTCTTTTTATTCCAAAATTTCTGATAAAGATCAAACAGAATATTGTTTTCAAATCGAGGGCAATTTATATCCGAATCTAAACCACAAGAAACATTTATTATCGTTATTTCAGGATTTAGAATTAGAATTTTTCTCGGGTTTATTTTAATTTCGTTAAAAATTTCTAGCTTAGAGAATTCGTTAAAAAGAAGTTCAAGATTTACTGATTCGAGTTCTTTAAATTGTTTTTCATAAATCTCTTTTTCTTGATTATAATATCTCTCACAATCAAATTTAGATTTAAATCCTAAAAGTACAACATCTTTAATTTCATCAATATTTACAGTGTCTTGCTCTTGTGCCCGAAAACACAAAAAACTCAACAACATTAAAAATGAAAATACAAATTTTATCAAAATTTTAAAATTCTTTACTCAAAAATATAAGTTTTCATTTAGAAAATCTACAATGAAAGTTTAAGTTAAATTTAAAACAAAAATGGAGAAGAAAGGAGAAAAATTTTCTGATAATCTTTAGTAAAAATATCTGAAATTTTAGAGGAATCAACAGTTTGGTAAATCTTGTTGGACAGTGCAAATATATAAAATAAAAAATAAATAAGGCTTGAAATCTGATTTACAAGCCTTTATCAATTTAGCAGAATGCTATTTTATCTACTCTGTTTTGGTGTCTTCCTCCTTCAAATTCTGTATTCAAAAAAGTTTTAACAATTTCCAAAGCATATTCTTTAGCTACAAATCTTGCAGGTAATGCAACCATATTGGCATTATTATGTTGTTTAGATAAGGCCGCAATTTCTGGCATCCAAGAGAGTGCACAACGAATTCCCTGATGTTTATTAGCAGAAAGTTGTACGCCTTGCCCGCTTCCACATACTAAAATTCCTAGTTCATTGTCTCCATTTTCAACAGAAGAAGCTGCAGGATGTACAAAATCAGGATAATCTACACTTTCAAGAGAATGGGTTCCAAAATCCTGAATTTCAAATTCGTCTTGTAACTGCTGTTTCAAATATTCTTTATACTCAAAACCTGCATGATCCGCTGCAATAGCAATTTTTCTTTTCATTTTTTACTTTTAAATTTATTTTTACTTTTATTTTATATCTGCAGTCATTAAATCTTTTGGCAAAGTTACGTTAAATCCAAATTTAATCTTCTTTGTTTCATTAGGTTTTATATTAAAATTCCAGATTAAGAAACCTGTGCTTTTATCATAATCTGCATGATCAGGATTAGTCACTTCTATTTTTATATTTTCAGCCATTGAAAGCGGAATCTGATCTTTTAGTTCAAGATTAATAGCAGTGTCTTTATTATTTTTAATTGTGATCTCGTAAGCATAATTTTGCAGCTTTTCTTTTTCACCTAAATTTTTAGTTTCTATTTTAACAAGTTCTCTTTTCGTTAGAATATTAGGATCGGTACCAAGACTAATCAGCATCTCGCTCGTAAGCTGATTAGTATCAATATTCACGGTACCAATCTGCATATCTTCCATAAAAATATCTGCACTTCCAGGTAAGAAATTATATTTTGAGTAATCCTTTATAGAAGCCAGAAGAAAAGTCTTATTTTCTAATTTTGGAGTTGAAAAATATTTATAATGAGTAGTTGCCTCAAACTCGCTTAAATCTTCTGTCACTTCAACATCTGAAGGAAGTACGATATTCTTATCTAAGGAAATTTCAGTTTTCATCGTTCTCTGTGAAATTCTTGATCTAGAGTCTCCCAATACTGCATATTCGGCTACGTTAGAAGTTTTCTCATTACTCTTCGGTCTTTGAAATGCCTGATTAGAAACATAATAATCCCGCTCTGTTCTCAGAAACCAACGGTCTAGTTCATAAGGTTTATCTTCTGAACTAAAACTTCCGTTGATTAGTTTTATTGGAATATTTTTAAATTCCAAACCAGTATTTTGTTGAATTTTGGCCTTATAAGAAATTTTCAATGGTGATTTAATTCCATTTGATTTAATAATATAATAAGGTCTCCAATTTGCATTTTGTATTACTTGATTTACTTCAAAATTAATTGTTTGCTTTTTATCACTTGTAATTTGAAGAACGATGATATTGCTATTAGAAGTTTCATCATTTTTTGAAGAGACATATCTTTTATTCTCTAAAATTGAAATTCTTGACTGGTTCTTAGCAATAATTGCCTGTAAATCAATCTCTTCGTTGTATAAATTTTTGAGAGTAGCTTGATTGAATTCGATCATTTTTAAAATTTCAGCAGAAGAAGGATTTCCTAATGTTTGATTTTTTTGAACAATCCCTATAGAATTTCTGGTAAGAGTAAGATCCTGCTCAATTTTTTTGTTAGTCTTCTTGTAAAACTCAATACTATCATTTACAGATTCAACATTCTTACTTTTTCCTATTTTTTCTGCATACTGCGAAGGGTTATTGTTATAAGATTCGTAGCGGATAAGATTAATTTTTTTATCTGGCTTAAAAGATGAAATGTCCATCCCATTATTTCTTCCAAATTCTTTGATAATGATAAAATTTTTCCCTGTAGAGACCTCTGCAGAAAAAAAATGTCTGAGCATTCCACCGTTTGAATAGATTTTAGCTTCTTTAATTTTTGAAGTCGTCACAGTGTAATTTTCTTGTCCGAAACAGTTATAAACAATCATTACAAAAGTTAATATATTGATTTTCAGCATATTTTTAAATTATTTTTTATCATTTTTTGAGTTTTTCACAATTGTTAGTTAAATTCTAACAAAATGTTAAAAGCATTGTTAATAAGTGTGGAAAACTTTCTTAAAACTAATCTTTTTTTTCTAAAAAAAAATTCTTAATGAAAGTTGCTTCCAAATATTTCGTTAAAAATTTTCAAAAACTTTTATAAGAGTATTCTATAGTTTTTCCATAAATCAGTTATCAAGATTTAGTATAGTGGAAAAGTTATCAAGAATTGTTAGTAACTACCCGAAAATACAGATTTTCAGCATTTTATTTTGTTAATTAAATCTGAATTACCTAAAAATTAGATGTTATCAACTTTTAGCATCAAAGTTATCCCCGAAACTAACAATACACAACAACATTATTCATTCTTTCTTTTAAAAAAAAAGATGATAGTGTTGATTGGTGGGTGCTACGTTTGTTTAGAATTTTTTGAAAACTTTTAAAAGATTCGATTTTTTGCGAGACTTTAAAATCTTACATTTGTCAAACAAAAATTTAAAATAATTGATGAATTTGTTCTGAGCCCGAAAAACTCAGGATTTTGACTCATCATGGCGATTCCATTTGAAAAAAAAATAGATTTAGATATGAAAACAATCAATGATTTCAATTTTAAGGAAAAAAAAGCTCTGGTAAGAGTAGATTTTAACGTTCCGCAGGATAATCAGCTTAAAGTTACAGACAATACGAGAATTATGGCTGTGAAACCTACAGTTGATAAAATTCTTAAAGATGGCGGTTCTGTAATTTTGATGGCTCACCTAGGAAGACCTAAGGGAGAGGTTAAAGATGAGTTTTCTTTAAAGCATATTGTTGATGAAGTGTCTAATGTATTGGGCCAGGAAGTAAAATTTGTTGAAGAATGTGTAGGAGAGAAGGCTGAGCAAGCTGCTTCAGAACTTAAAACCGGAGAAATTCTATTATTAGAGAATTTACGTTTTCATAATGAAGAAGAAAATGGAGATGAAGCTTTTGCAGAGAAACTTTCTAAACTAGGAGATGCTTATGTAAACGATGCTTTTGGTACTGCTCATAGAGCTCATGCTTCCACTGCGGTGATTGCTCAATTTTTTAACTCAACTAAATTCTTCGGTTTATTAATGGCTAAAGAGCTTCAGGCAATCGATAAAGTACTGAAAAGTGGTGAAAAACCTATTACAGCTATATTAGGTGGTTCTAAAGTTTCAACTAAAATTACCATTATAGAAAATATCTTACCTGCGGTAGATAATTTGATTATTGGTGGTGGAATGGCATTTACTTTCATCAAAGCTTTGGGTGGTAAAATTGGAAATTCATTAGTTGAAGAAGATAAATTACCTCTAGCGCTTGAAATTTTAGGAAAAGCAAAAGAGCATAATGTAAAAGTATATCTTCCGTCGGATGCCATTATTGCTGAAGATTTCAATAATGATACTGAAAGAAAAGAAGTTGATATTTACGAAATTCCTGAAGGATGGATGGGACTTGATGCAGGTATGAAATCTAGAGATCAATTTAATGATGTATTGTTAAATTCTAGAACCATTCTTTGGAATGGACCCATAGGTGTTTTTGAAATGTCGAATTTTGCTGGTGGAACTATAGCTTTAGGAGATAGTATTGCTGAAGCAACGAAACTTGGTGCTTTTTCTCTTGTAGGTGGAGGAGACAGTGTTGCTTTTGTAAAACAGTTTGGTTATGGTGAAAAAGTAAGTTATGTTTCTACAGGTGGAGGAGCGATGCTTGAAAGTTTAGAAGGACTTGAACTTCCTGGTGTTGCTGCTATAAATAACTAAACCTATAAAATATATTTAAAGTCTGCTATACAATAGCAGACTTTTTCTTTTCCAATTTTAGATTGATTTGATTTTTTAGGTATTTCATTCTTTTTTGTGAACTACGATAAAAATTTTATGTCTTTCTCTATCTGATATACTGTATTGTTGTCGATTAAAAAAATTCTATGCGATTCTCAGAGGCTTTGTTTGAATTTTCAACTAAGCTATATTTCTATAAACCTGACAATCTTTTCAAGTATTATCAAAAATTAAATTAGCTATATTTTTTTTTTTTGATTTGTGCTATTTTCTATCTCTTGTACTGTATAAGTATCAACTAAAAAATTTCTATGCGATTCTCAGAGGCTTAATTTGAAATCGAAACTATTGCTATATTTTGTTATTCGGTGTAATCTTCTCAGCAAAGTAAAATTCAATTTTATTCGAATTTTCTTTTTTCAAATTGTACTATTTTCTTTCTGTTATCCTGTATAAATAGTAATAAAAAAAAATCTATGCGATTCTCATGAGGTTAGTTTTAGCTATAAAGTATTTTTTCTTTTTACTAATTATACCATTTACTAACATTTTATTAATATTTTTAGAATTGAAATCTTTATTTTTTAAAAAGTCGAATTATTTGAAAATATAAAATTAAATTTTAGAGTAGGGGAGTGGCTTAAAAAAATAAAAACTCAAGAAATTATCCTGAGTTTTATTTTTTTAAGCTAAAATTGATGAAAATTGACCTTAAGAAACACCTTAAAAATCGATTTTCTACTTTTTTTCGATAATGTATATCAAACTTGAAAATTCATTAGAAAAAAGGGCTTTTACGTTAGAAATCGTTCCGTAGATGATAGCTTTTAGCCAAAATAGGGGAGATTTTTTGTATTTTTCGCTCAACATAGAGATGTAGTAGGCATCTAATACCAAAGGTTTTATTTTTCTCATCTTCCAATTAGGTTTTTTAGAAATTAAATTTTCCATACCATTTTTGGAGAAATGATAAATATGTCTTGGTACATCATATGCAGCCCAATATTCTTTGTAATGTTTTGCATCGTAAGAAGTAGGATTGGGAACAGCTATTATTAATAATCCTTTTTCTTTTAATTTTCTATTAAAAATTTCGAGCATTTCATCCTGATTTTCCACGTGCTCGAAAACATGCCAAAGTGTAATTGCATCTAAACTATAATCTTCAATTGTATTGATATTATCCAGGATTGTAGCTTTTGAAATTTTATCTTTTACAGCTTTTCTAGCATCTGCATCTGGTTCAAAGCCAAAAGTTTCAAAATCGTTTTCAATATATTTTACAAACTCTCCGGCTCCACAACCGTAATCTAATACTTTTGATCCTTTCTTAATTCTGTCTAAAAGAATTGTTTTTTTATATTGTAAATTGAAAGACTGTAAAAATTTATACAATTTTTCCTTTAAACTTCCTGAATCTTGATGATGAGAAATGTAATCTTCACTTTCATAATATTTAGAAATATTCGATGGAATAGGGGAGGTTTTGAAAACTCCCTTTGTCTCTGTTTCTTTTATTTCAAATATTTCCTGAGTAAGAAAATAATCTTTTATTTTCATTGAGTTATATTCTTTTAAATTAAAAATTAAGGTATTCTGAGTTTTGAAATAAGCTCATAAATACCTTAATTTTCGCTTTTATTTTATAAATGTTTCACGTGAAACATTTTGTATTTAACGCCCTAAATAGATTAGTAAAACGTTGATATCGGCTGGTGAGACGCCACTTATTCTTCCGGCTTGTGCTACCGTTTTTGGTCTCACATTATTCATTTTTTGTTTAGCTTCTGCAGATAAACTTGATATCTTCAAATAATCGAAATCTTCAGGAATCTTTACATTTTCTAAGCGATTAAGCTTTGCAACGTTTTCTTTTTCCTTTTCGATATAGCCTTTATACTTAATGTTTACTTCGGCTTGTTCCCTTACTTCGTCATTATATTTTGAAGTAAATTCTTTAATTGTATCAATTTCATCTAGTTTTTCTAGCGTAATATTGGGCCTTGTAAGGAATTGTGATGCTCTGTATGCTTGATCTACAGGATTACTTTCCATGCTTTCAAGAATAGGATTAATGATTCCAGGCTTTAAAGAAGTTTCTCGTAAAAAGGTTTCAAGTTCCTGACTTTTAGCTATTTTCTCTTCAACTCTTTTTAATCTTTCTTCTTTTGCTAAACCTAAGTGATATGCTTTTTCAGTTAATCTAATATCTGCATTATCTTGTCTTAAAAGAAGTCTATATTCGGCTCTTGAGGTAAACATTCTATAAGGTTCCTCAGTACCTTTTGTAATTAAATCATCTATTAAGACACCAATATATGCTTCATCTCTGTTAAGGATAAATTCATCTTTTTCATGAACTTTATTGTGTGCGTTAATACCAGCCATTAAGCCTTGTCCTGCAGCTTCTTCATAACCGGTTGTACCGTTTATCTGACCTGCAAAATATAAATGATCAATTAATTTTGTTTCTAAAGTATGCTTTAATTGAGTAGGAGGGAAGTAATCATATTCAATAGCATAGCCTGGTCTGAATACTTTTACATTTTCAAATCCTGGAATATGCTTCATTGCTTTGATTTGTATATCTTCCGGAAGAGAAGAACTAAAACCATTTACATAGATTTCTACAGTTTTCCATCCTTCTGGTTCTACGAATAGTTGATGTCTGTTTCTTTCTGCAAAACGATTTATTTTATCTTCAATACTCGGGCAATATCTAGGTCCTAAACTTTGAATTGTACCATTGAACATTGGGCTTCTATCAAAACCTTCACGTAAAATATCGTGTACTGCTTCATTGGTATAAACGATATGACAGCTTAATTGTTTGGTTAACTTAGGGCTGTCTAAGTAGCTGAATTTTTGAGGATTTAGATCTCCTCTTTGTTCTTCCATTTTAGAATAATCGAGACTTCTTCCATCTACTCTCGGTGGAGTACCGGTTTTCATTCTTCCAGCTTCGAAACCTAAAGAAACCAATTGTTCGGTGATACCAAAAGCTCTTGGCTCACCCATTCTTCCACCTCCTAATTGTTTATCTCCAACATGAATTAAACCATTTAGAAAAGTACCGTTTGTTAATACAACAGATTTGGATCTGATTTCAATTCCTAAAGAAGTTACCACACCAACTGCTTTATTATTTTCTATAATTAAACTTTTTACCATATCCTGAAAGAAATCAAGATTTGGTGTATTTTCTAATGCGAAACGCCATTCTTCTGCAAAAAGCATTCTGTCATTTTGTGTTCTTGGAGACCACATTGCGGGACCTTTTGATAGGTTAAGCATCTTAAATTGAATTGCAGATTTGTCTGCAATAATTCCTGAATAACCACCCATCGCATCTATTTCTCTTACGATTTGTCCTTTGGCAATTCCTCCCATTGCCGGGTTGCAACTCATTTGCCCAATGGTTTGCATATTCATTGTAACCAATAAAGTTTTTGAACCTAAATTGGCAGCAGCAGCAGCAGCTTCACAACCTGCGTGACCTGCCCCGACTACAATTACATCATATATTTCTGAAATCATATTTTATTGCTTGTTTTAAGCCTTAAATTTTAATCTTTTGTATAAATGTTTCACGTGAAACATTATTTAAATTAGCAAGCTAAAATTGCTTGTAATGGGGTTTGTTTTTAGCCCCGATCGCAGCATTTGTTTGAGCTCATTTTCTTTGAAAAAAGAAAATAGCGAGTGCGGAGAGCGGGAATAAGCTCTAAAAAGATTTAATTATATTTTGCAATATAAAAATCTTCTTTGTCTCGCATTAGCTGTTCTTCTTCCTCGGTTTTATCCTTATATCCAGAAAGATGAAGAATGCCATGGGCTAAGACTCTTCTGAGTTCTTCTTCATAATTTTTGGATAGAGTAGAAGCATTATCTAAAATGCGCTGCAAAGATACGAAAATCTCTCCGCTTATTGTTTTGCCTTTCACATAGTCGAAAGTGATGATGTCTGTGTAGTAATCGTGCTGTAGATAATCTTGGTTGACTTTTAATAAATATTCGTCGTCACAAAAAATATAATTGATTTCTCCCAATTTTTTGCCTTCTGAAAGAATGATGTCTTCCAGCCAAGTTGTGTATTCTGTATTTACCGACTCGGGTAAATTTTCGTAAAAGAATTGTATCATTTTTTTTAAAACCAGTGCCCTAATATAACACTGAATATGCCTTTTTGGTTATTTTTTAATGAATGACTGAAGTTTAGTTTTATTTGTCCAAACGGAGATTTATATCCTAAAGTTGCTCCTACTGAACTGTAATTTACTTTTACAGCATCTTCAAAACTGATGTCGTCTGAAAGATTGGCGAAAGAAAAATTTCCGCTCAAAAATAAGTTTTTATAAAATTTAAATTGTAAATCATTTGAAACTGAAACTACATTATTGGTATTAAGCTGTGCAAAATAAAATCCTGAAAAATTTTTGAAATTGATGATATTCTGTTCAAACATTCCTCCTAATCTGTATTGATAATATTCTGGAAGATTTTCACCAATGGTAATTCCTCCATAAAGATTGAGGTGGTAACTTAATTGTTTTGTAATCGGAAGATTAATTCTTAGATCAGCTTTTACCTGAATGAGCCTCTTGTCAACTTCAGATTTTAATAAATCAATAACTTTTCCTTCAGCGTTAAGGTAGAACCCTTTTGTAGGAAAATCTCTATCATTTTGAGTATCGCTTTTTAGAAATACATAAGGATTTAGGAAGCGGTTGTAGCGTTTATTTAAGCCATTAATTTCTGCTTCGAAATAGTCATGGCTCATTCCTGTTCCGATTGCAAATTTATCTTTCCATACCGATTGAATGTAGACTTCATTGCGGAGCCATTCCCATTTGTCTGTATTTATGTTTAAATTGTTTTTTAAATCAAAACTCATTCCCGAAGAGTAAATACCAAAGCCAGGAATATACCCGTTGTCTATAAAATAGTTAAAATAATATCTCGGTTTATCTCCTACAATGACATCTAAAGAAAGGGTTGAATTTTTGAATAAAAGCCTTTTGGCTGAATAGTTGAGTAGAAGTCCGGTTTTGAAAATTTCGTCATAATGAAGTCCTAGTTTCAGAAAATGTCGGGCATCATCTTCGGTGACATATAATTTCAAATAGTTAAAATTATTTTCGGTAACGATGTCATAATTGATAAAGCGGTAGTTGTTGGTGGCAACTAATTTGTCTAAACCTTTGTTTATGCTTCCATACGTTTGCATCGATGGTAGACGAAGACCCATTTTACCGAGAACATAGTTTTTACCGTATATTTTACCACCATCAATCGATATACTGTCAATCTTGTAGACGTTAGAATATATAGGGTTTACAGCTTGTCTTAGGCGGTCAAATTCCCGTTTTGGTAGTTGGTCTAATACCGCAGCATATTTTAATCCTTCTACATAGCCGCTATCAAGAATTTTTTTCTTGTCGTCGTAGCTTGTAGCAGTCATTCCGGTAAGGTTAGGTTTTATATTGATATCAGTATATTTATACTGTCTTCTTGTATCTTTCTGAATGCCGAAATCTATGACCTGATTCAAAATAGAAATGATATTATTCAAATCTTCTCTCTTAGATAAATCTTGATTTAAATCGACTCCAATTACGATATCAATTCCTTTATCTTTTAAAGGTTTTGAAGGATAATTAACAGTCATCGCTCCGTCGATATAAATGCTGTCTCCAATTTTCACAGGATCCATTAATGATGGAAAGGCAGAACTTGCCATAATCGATTGTACCAAATCACCACTTTCCAAAATCTGCATATTTCCACTTTCGAGATTGGTGGCAACACACATAAATGGAATAGGAAGTTTTGAAAAATCATTGACGTTGGAAACATTTTTAAAAAGCTCTTTCAAAAGATAAACATTCTTTTGCCCCGAACTGATAGAAGAGGGAAGGGTTATTTTCCCGTTTTTTAAAGGAATAGAAAAAAGATATTTGTCGACAGATTTATTAAAAAAAGTACTTTCTTTTCTTGATTTAGGATCTCTGATTAATGAATAGAAATCGGTATCCATTACTATTTTTTCAATCTCTTTACCAGAATATCCGGAAGCGTATAAACCTCCAACGATAGCACCCATACTTGTGCCCGAGATATAATCTACTTTTACGCCTAAAGAATCTAATACTTTGAGAACTCCTACATGTGAAAAACCTTTCGCTCCACCACCTGCAAGTGAAAGTCCTATTCTAGGATTTTTGGGAATCACCAAATCTTTCTTTACCTGAGACTGTATCAAAAGCATTTGAAATGCGAATAGAAAAGTGAGGAGTTTTCTCATAGTTAATCTTTTATATAAATCCGTTTTACACGTGGTGAAATGGAGGTTAATACTTCATAAGTTATGGTTTTGCAATAGTCTGCAAATTCTTTAAGACTTGGTTTTGCATTGAAAACGGTCACTTTATCACCTTCTTTTACATTGGGAATATGGTCTACATTAATCATCATCATATCCATACAAATGCTTCCCACAATAGGAGCTAAAGTTTTATTTACACCTACGCTTCCGATTTGGTTTCCTATTAATCTAGGAATTCCATCTGCATAACCCACGGGAATTGTAGCTATTTTAGTAGGATGATTTGCTTTAAATCTTCTGCTGTATCCTACAGATTCTCCATTTTCTACTAAAGAAATTTGTGAGATTACCGTTTTAAAGCTTACCACAGAATGTAGCTGTTTTTGTATTTCGTTATTAGGTGATTCTCCAAGCATTCCTATCCCAATTCTTACCATGTCATATTGATGGTGAGTATAATTTGTAATTCCTGAAGAATTGAGAATATGTCGAATAGGAGTGTATCCTAATTTTTTAATTAAGTACGATGAGTTTTTCTCAAAAGTTTCCAGCTGATGTAAAGTAAATTCTTTCTCAGTCGGCATATCAGAAGATGAAAGATGACTGAAAACACTTTGAACTTTTAGGGTTGTTTTATTTAAAATTTCAATTAAATCATCTAATTCAAAATCTTTAAAACCAAGACGATGCATTCCTGTTTCCAGCTTAATATGAATAGGGTAGTTTTTATCATACCCTGACTTTTGAAGAGCTTCATAAAATAATTCTAAAACACGAAAACTGTATATTTCCGGTTCTAAATTATATTGAATCACGGTCTCATAGCTGTGTTGTTCAGGATTCATCACAACAATAGGAACAGTAATTCCTTTTTTTCGAAGCTCAACCCCTTCATCCACAAAAGCAACGCCCAGATAATCAATATGATGATGCTGTAAAAATTCTGAAATCTCATAACTTCCTAATCCATAAGAGTTTGCTTTTACCATTGCCATCATTTTTGTGGCTGGTTTAAGTAAAGATTTATGATAATTAATGTTATGCAAAAGTGCATTAAGATTGATTTCTAAAACCGTATCATGTTTTCTAAGCTCAAGTACATCTTTGATTTTTTCAATCTCAAATTTTCTTGCTCCTTTGAGAAGTATGATTTGATTTTCGATTTCTGTAAGATATTTACTGTCAATTAACTCCTGAGTATTAATGAAAGTATGAGTTTTAGATTTAAATAAATCACTAAATCTTGATATTTCGTCACCAATTAGGAAAACAGAATCAAATTTTTGCTCATTAACCAATTCTGAAACTTCTTCATACAACTCTTGTGAATTTGAATTAACACCGACAATATCGGTTAGAACCAAAGATTTTTTAGGTTTTTTATATTCATTTAAAAATTGAAGGGCAGTCTTAAGAGAGTCTAAATCTAGATTAAAAGAATCATTAATGACAATATTGTTTTTAATTCCTTCAATCGCTTCAAGTCTCATTTCGACAGATTTCAAAGCATTGATTTTTTCTATGATATTTTGATTTTCTATACCTAATTCCTTCAAAATAGTTATCAGCGCTAAAACATTCGTTAAAGTCGCTTCATCTCTTTGATGAACAGGAAAGGAAATTTCTTCATTGAAGTATTGAATGGTAAACTTTTCATCTTTTGAGATGCTATTTTTAAAGTAAACCTGATTAGAATCTGAAAGCCCGTAAGAAATTAATTTTTTACTTGAATATAAATCGTTTAATTTTTTGTCAACCAAAGTATTATCACCGTTGTAAATAATGACTTCAGAATCTTTGAAAAGCTGTATTTTTTCATCAATTAGTTCTTCTTCAGATTTGAAATTGGCAAGATGTGCAGTTCCTATATGGGTCAGTAAGCCAATTTGAGGCTGAAAAATATTTTCCAGGTTAATCATTTCATCTGGTTTAGAAATACCGACTTCAAAAATGCCTAGCTCGTGAGCATTACTTATTTGAAGCAAAGAAAGGGGTAAACCAATTTGAGAATTAAAACTTTTAGGGCTTTTTACGGTCGGAAACTCATTCCAAAGACATTGATAAAGCCATTCTTTTAAAATAGTTTTTCCATTACTTCCCGTAATTCCAATAGATTTTATAGAAGAATTTTTGAAATGATATTGTGCTAATTTTTGAAGAAATTCTACTGAATTTTCAATAATAATCCAGGTTACATTTTCAAACTGAGCATAGTGATGTTCAGAAATAATAACATTGATTCCTCTGTCAATTGCCGATTCAATAAATTTTTCCCCAGAATTTTTTGGAGTGTTGATGGCAATGAACGCAGCATTTTTAGTAGAATAAATAATTCTGCTATCAAAAGCGATATTTTTGATTAATAATTCTCCCTCACCAATAACTTTAGCATTGGTGATTTCTGCAATTTGATTTACTGTATAGTTCATTGGTGCCTTTTCTCCTTATTAATTCAAATTTTATTACTGAATTCTAAAAATCTAATATACTTAATTATCTTTTTTGTTTAACACTTCATCCACAAAAACTCTTCGGCTTACCGCATCATAAGATTCTGTTTCTCCGAGTTCTACCAAATTTTTTCCTTCAGAAGTTCTCATTGAGTAATTGGCGAGATTTCCTGTTCTTCTGCAAATTGCATGCACTTTGGTAACGTATTCAGCCGTTGCCATCAAATGAGGCATTGGCCCGAAAGGTCGTCCCAGAAAATCCATATCTAACCCTGCGATGACCACACGAATTCCGCTATTTGCCAACTGATTGGCAATATCTACAATGCTTTCGTCAAAAAACTGAGCTTCATCTATTCCCACTACATCACAATTTGACCCCAATAAAATAATTTCATTAGGGTTTTCTACCGCAGTACTGCGAATCTTGTTTTTGTTGTGCGAAACGACATCTTCATCAGAATATCTCGTATCGGTTTTAGGTTTAAAAATTTCCACATTTTGCCCCGCCATTTCTGCCCTCCTCAGTCTTCGGATCAACTCTTCGGTTTTTCCGGAAAACATTGAGCCACAAATAACTTCCATCCAACCACTTTGTTTGGAATGATTAATTGTATTTTCTAAAAACATTTGTTAAATTAGCCGTAATATTTTAACATCAAAAGTAAGCAATTTTAATAAGAATCTACGATGCAGAACATTCAAGATTTAAAGGATAAGATTTTTTTTGAATCCAAGAATATCATTGATATTTTGGGCAGAATAAACAATGTTGATGAACTGATTTCGAAACATGATCTCTTGAATGATCTAGTGGAAAAAATTGCTTTTTTGAAGTTGTTGGATAAAAATCTGGGAGATTATCAACGAGAAAATTCAAATTTTTCCGTTTTTCAACAAGATGAATCTTTGGTTTCAAATTATTTGGTGACCGAAGAAGAAGCGATTTTTAATAATGAACTGAACGAAATAGGAAATGAATCTTTTTCTGAAGCTGAAACTAAATTTGAAGTGGAAGAAGAGGAAGCTATTTTTAATAATCAGTTGAATGAAATTATTGAAAGCGATTATCACGAAATTATTGTCAATTTAGCTGAAGAAAATCAGCCGGAAGCCAACGAAAATTTTGTTTCCGATGAAATTTCTGATCATTTGGAATTGGAAGAAGAAGCTGTTTTCAATAATCAGCTCAATGAAATTGATGAAGATGAGTCTTCAGAAAATACAAATCGTGTTTTGAGTTTTGTAGATGAAGATAGGATTTTGGAAGATTCTCAGCCGGAAAGTGATGATGATTTTAATGAAGAAATCTTTAATGAGGAAGTTACCAAGGAAGAAGTAGTTTTCACTAATCAGTTAAGCGAAATTATTGAAGAAGAAAATTCTAATTCTGAAAATGAATCTGGCAAAAATCAAATTATTACCGATGTTTTTGAAACTGAAAACAACGAAGATGAAATTTTGATTGAAGAAGCAGAAACTGAATATTCGTCAATCTTTAATCATGAAAATGATGAGATTATCAGTGAAAGTTCAAACGTAGAATCTATTTTAAGCGAAATTAAAAAAGATAATGACGTTGCTGAAGAAGAAGTGGAGTTGAAAACGGAAGACTCTGACAGACGAAAAATCTTAGATATTGATAAACCAAAATCTGATAGAGTAACAGAAGTTCCGAAATCTGACGAAAGTTTTGAAAATCTGGATGAATATCATCAGAATCAAAAAATAAAACTTGCTAATATAAGAGGTTTAAAATCAATTCAAACTTTATTTGATGATGATCCTTTAGAAAGAGAAACTCCGCATGAAAAAGTTGAGATTCCAGTTATAAAAGAAGATACAGGAAGTTTGATAAAAACAAATATCCCGACCCAATTTATGGAAGCGGAAAAGCAAAGACCGGAATTTAGACTTGATCTGAATGACAGAATTGCTTTTACAAAGGTGCTTTTTAACGGAAGCCAGACCGATTTGAATGCATCAATTTCTGAATTGAACAGATGCAAAGACATCGAGGAGGCAAAAGAGTTTCTTAGCGAGCTGTATTATGACAGAAAATGGGATAAAGTAGATGAGTATGCCCAAAGACTTTGGGTATTGGTAGAAAATAAATTTTTATAATTTTGAGCGGTATTTTATATTTTGTTCCGACACCGGTCGGAAATCTTGAAGACATGACTTTCAGAGCGGTTAAAATGCTGAAAGAAGTAGACTATATTTTATGTGAAGACACCCGAACTTCGGGAGTTTTATTGAAGCATTTTGAGATTTCAAAACCTTTAAGGTCTTACCATCTTCATAATGAGCATCAGGCAACAGAAAAAGTGATTGCTGATCTTAAAAACGGTCAAAACGTTGCTATTATTACGGATGCAGGAACTCCTGGAATTTCAGATCCCGGCTATTTATTGGCGAAAGCAGGATCAGATCACAATATTCAAATGATTTGTCTTCCCGGTGCAACTGCGTTAATACCAGCTTTGGTGGTTTCGGGTTTGCCAAATAATGAATTTCTTTTTGCAGGATTTCTTCCTCCAAAAAAAGGCAGACAAACAAAGCTGAAACAGCTTGCAGAAGAGAAAAAAACCATCGTTTTGTACGAAAGTCCGCACAAGATAAATACGACTTTGGAGCAAATCAAAGAATTTTTCGGTGAAGAGACGAGAGCGAGCTTGAGTAGAGAAATTTCGAAAAAATTTGAAGAAACTAAGAGGGGAACTATCGATGAATTAATTGAGTTCTCTAAAAGCAAAACTTTAAAAGGAGAAATTGTGCTGATTGTAAATAATTCTTTAAAGTAAATTTCATTGAAAAAAATAGTTTTCATTCTGCTTTCAGGTATTTTTTCGGCACAGAGCAATCAATATAAAGAGATATTGTTGTCTAAACAAGTTGGGAAAGAGGTACGCTTTTATACCAATGGGTACGGAATTATTACCGATCCTTATACAGGAAGTATTTCTATAATAGATTCTCTAGGAGAGATTTCTTTTAATTATCCTTTTAAAAGTGAAATTCTCCGTCTTTCGAAAGAACGATTTATTTTGAAAGTAAAAGAGGGTGAAGCAAACGGAAAAACAGCTTTAATTGACGGAAAGGGAAATCAACTGATTCCTTTAGATCAATTTAAATATAGAACTTGGGAAAATAAAGACCGTTTGATTATATCAAAAGATGGAAAAGATGGCGTTTATGACTACAATGGAAAACAGATTATTCCGGATCAGGATAAAATAGAATTCGCAAACGACAGTAGATTTTTCATTAAAAAAGATAAACTTTGGTTTATTTATAATTTTGACGGTCAACAGGTTTCTGATAGAGAATTCAAGGAAAACTTAAAGTTTTACAAAGGAAAAGTCTATTTGAAAACCGGTACTAAAACTGGAGATGTGATTGATATCGATGGTAAAACGGTGAGTCAATTTTCAAATCATTACATCGAAGATATTAATGGCTATCCTTTTTTAATCACGAAAAATATTTCTAAAAATAAGTATGGAATTGTAGATGAAAATGAGCAGGTTTTAGCAGAAAATATCTACGAACAGGCTTTTGTAGGGAGAAATTATATTTACCTTATTAAAGACAATAAAGTAAGCGTTTTTTCTAAAGCAGAAAAAACGGTTTTCCCTACCGAATACCATTATGTAAATCATTTGTTTAACGGTATTTTTAAAACGCTGAAAGACGCTCAAAACCCTAAAATTGCTGTTATTAAAGTAAATGGAGAAGTTATTTTACCTAAAGAATATGATGTGGTAGAAGGTTTTAAAATAAAGGGTGAAGATTATGTTTTTGTAAGCAAGGATAACGAAGAAAGACTTTTAGATAAGAATTTTGAAAGTGTTTTGGATGAAAGATTTCAGATTGAGAAAATCTTCTTTAATAATGTAATTGTTAAAAAAGACGAAGTTTATTATAAGTTTTCTCCAAAAGAAAAATCTTACACACCGATTAAAGATATTGTTTCTATAAAACCATTTCAGTTTTATCCTGCAATCATCTGTAAAAATAAAGAAAACCTTTACGGAATGCTTGATGAGGAAGGAAATGAGATTGTTCCTTTTATCTATGATGATATTGTAAGTTTTCTTTCAGGAAATGAAGTGGTGGTACAAAAAGGAGATAAATTTGGGGTTACCAATCTTAAAAATGAGCCTCTAAAAGAGGTGATTTACGACAAATATTCTGCAGACAACAAAAAGCTTACGCTTATAAAAGATAAAGAATCGGAAGTGCTTGATTTTAGTTCTTCAGAAGAAAAATTGATGTTTTAGAATATAAATTTGAGCTAAAATTCGCAAAAACAAAATCTATATATTTGCAAACTGAATAATTTTAAACCACTCAAGTTATTTGGATTTTTAAAATAAATAATCATTATATGAAACTATTAGAAGGAAAAGTAGCGCTAATTACCGGAGCTACAAGAGGAATCGGAAAGGGAATTGCTGAAATTTTTGCTCAACAAGGTGCAAAAGTAGCATTTACATATGCCGGTTCTGTAGAAAAAGCGAAAGAATTGGAAACTGCTTTAAGTTCTGTTACTCAGATTAAAGGTTATCAGTCTGATGCATCAGATTACGATGCTGCACAAAAATTGGTAGATGATGTGATGGCTGAGTTTGGTAAAATCGATATTTTGGTAAACAATGCAGGAATTACCAAAGACAACTTATTAATGAGAATGTCAAAAGACGATTGGGATACGATTATCAAAGTAAATTTAGATTCTGTATTCAACCTTACGAAAGCAGTAATTAAGCCAATGATGAAGGCTAAATCAGGTTCTATCATCAATATGACTTCTGTAGTAGGGGTGAAAGGTAATGCAGGACAGGCAAACTATGCGGCTTCAAAAGCTGGAGTTATTGGATTTACAAAATCTATTGCTTTAGAGTTAGGTTCTAGAAACATCCGTTGTAACGCTATTGCACCAGGATTTATTGAGACTGAAATGACGGCTGCTTTAGACGAAAAAACCGTTCAGGGATGGAGAGAAGGAATTCCTTTGAAAAGAGGAGGACAGCCTGAAGATGTAGCGAATGCTTGTGTTTTCTTCGGAAGCGAAATGTCTTCTTATATTTCAGGTCAGGTTTTAAACGTTGACGGAGGAATGTTGACTTAAGAAAATTTTATTCTAAAATATAAAATCCCTTTCATAAGCTTTATGGAAGGGATTTTTTTATTATTCTGTATCGATGTAGTTTCTAAGCCATACCTGAAGGTCTTTTTCAGGAGAAAGGTTGATTTTTTTTCTAAAATTATAACGATTGTTTTCTATTGTTTTTATGGCTTTAAAAGTATAATCTGCAATTTCTTTTGTAGTAAACCCAAGATAAACATACGCTGAAAAAGTGAGCTCGCTGGGTTTCAGGTTTTCATTAAGCAAAAGCATTTTAGACTGAAATTTGGGATACACTTCCTGAAATCTTGTGTAAAATGAAGGGCTATTATCTTTGGCGAGCTGTATAATCTCTTCGAAGGCTTCATTTACCTGTAGTTTCAGTTTATGGGTTTCTTGTTCTGTGATTTCTTTTTCTTTAATCAGTTTTTTTGTGATTTCAATAGATTCCAGATTCTTAGATTTTGATTTTTTAAGAAGATAAATAATAATAAATACAGCAATTAAAACCATTAAAGAGATAATAATAAAAGTCGTTCTCTGAGTTTTTTTTACTTCAAGATTGTGCTTTATTTTTTCTTCTTTCATAGCTTCGCTCAGAACAAAATCTCTTTCTTTTTTCATTCTGTCATCCAGCTTCTTGTGGGTTTGAAGGTAAAGGTTCTGATAGTATTTTGCTTCTTCTAGATTGCCCTGAGAGATTTTCAACTCTGCAATTTTCTTGTATAATTCGCTTAAAATATCAGGAAAATGATGCAGATTAAAACTCTTTAAAGCCAAATCATAGAAAGTTTGGGCTTTAGGATAGTTTTTTTGAGCCGTATATAGATTTCCTAGACCTATTAACGATTCCGTTTTGCAAGGATGTATCTTATTTTTAAAATAGTCTAACGACTTGTTATAATAATATTGTGCAGAATCTTCTTTATTCTGACTTAGATAATAATTTCCGAAGCCTAAACCCGAACAACCTTTTTGAATGTAAGCGTTCTGTAAATTGATTCTTTTAAGAATTTTAGCTTCTTTCCGTAAATAATAATACGTAGAGTCGGGCTTATTTATATTATCGTAGATATAGCTCAAATGAGAATAAACAGTGCTTTCTATAAGAGAATCTGAAGCTGTTTTATTTTCTTTATTTTTTAAGATTTCAAGCGCTTTTCTGTAATTCTTAAATGATAAGGTATAAAGCTCGAGAAGTAGGTAATTTCCCCCTAATAAGGACGAAATATTAGCAGCATGGGATTGATTACTCTCTAGATAAGAAGAATATTTTTGTGCTTCTTTTGCATAATCAATACTTTGTTTGAAATTGGCATGGTCGTGATGATATGACGCTAAAAAATAATTGCCATACGATAGTCCTTTATCATTTTTTGAAATATGAGATAATTTAATAAGTTTCTGCGAAGCTTCAAAAACTTGGTCAGATTGTCCGGATAAATGAATCGTGTTGATTTGTTTTACCAAAAAATCAACATCAGACTGGCTTTGAGCATAATAACAATTGCTCAAAAGAATAAAACTAAATAAATATTTGAAAGAATGGAAGTAACCCATTTAAATAATTTGGTATTATTAATTTATTAAATCACAAAATGAACAAAACGTCCTATCCATGGGTGTTTCGGTCTTTTTTTAACGAAATATTTTTTGCACAACTATTGTGCCATTATAAAGTGAGTTATTGAAATATAAACGGCGCCAGCCAGCTTAATTTCAATAAATTAATAAAAAATAATTCTCCTTTTTTACTGAAAAATAAAAGAAGTTTACTGTTTACACTCAATGTACCTTAGGATATATGGTTTTTAAATTCATTTTAAATTAAAAACCGATGCAGAATAAATTACTTATTACAACTTATAAATTGATTAAACTTTTGATAAATGAGGAGTAGGAAAAGAGTCATATTTTATTATAAAATTAAATTTACAAAATAAAAAATCCCCGAAGATTTTAAACTCAATAGGTTTAAAAATCTCCGGAGATTAATTTTTCTCCATCATTCGGATTCTAGTTTTTTTTTGAACGGTACAAATAGAAGAAAAAGCGAAAACAAGAGCAAAATATCTACCCCTCATTTTGCCCTCTATTTATATAAACCTTTGTTTAAAGGGTTTATCAGATGTTTTTATTTATTATTGTTATTAATCAATTAATTGGGTACGATGGTTTTTGCCCCATTCTACAAGTGTTTTTATGACCTTTTCTGTCGTTTTTCCATATTCTGAAATAGAATATTTTACGGTAACAGGTTTTGTTTTTTGCACCGTTCTTGTGATGAGAAGATTAGCTTCTAAATCTTTAAGCTCTTTAGACAAAACTTTTGCCGAAATTCCCTCGATATCTTTTTCAATTTTATTAAAGGTATTCAGAGAATCTTCTCTTGCAGTGAGGTAATGCAAAATAAGCAATTTCCATTTTCCACCTAAAATTTCCAATGTATCTCTCATGGCAAGAAGGTTGGGGGTGCAGTCGGGCGGGTCGCTTTTTATTTTTTTCATATACGATTAGTTACCAAAAAGTTAGTACTTACCAAAAGGTAACAGATAGGGCTAAAATATGCTATTAGCCATAAATTTGTGTAATAAAATTAATCAAAAAATAATTAAAGTTTATAAAAATGGAAACAACAAAAAATATACGAAGAATAGAAACTGTTTTAAAGCCAGAAACTTTCACTTGGGTAGGAGATGCATTTTATACCACCTCTTTTATTGGAAATAAAATTTCGCGAAGAAGAATGGACCCTTTTTTCGCGGTAGGCTATAATGCTGATATTCATTTTGATGCAAGAGAAATTCCGAGAGGAGTAGGAGCGCATCCACACAAAGGTTTTGAAACCGTAACCTTAGCTTATAAAGGAAAAATAGAGCATGGAGACAGCTTGGGCAATCACGGTGTTATTGGCGAAGGCGATGTACAATGGATGACCGCTGGTTCAGGAATTTTACACAAAGAACATCATGAAAAAGAGTGGTCTAAAATGGGGGGTAATCTTCAAATGGTTCAGATGTGGGTTAATTTACCTGTAAAAGACAAAGAAACAGAGCCTAAATACCAAGATTTGTATTTTGATACAATGACTAAAGTTCCTTTGGAAAATGGAGGCTATGTAGATGTAATTGCTGGAGAATATCAAGGCCAAAAAGGTAAGGGAACTACATTTTCACCAATCAATCTGTTTAATGCAAGATTAGAGAAAGGTAGTAAAGGAGATTTTACTTTTCCTAAAAATTATAATACCGCAATTTTGGTAATTGAAGGAAGTATAAAAGTAAATGATGACGAGATTTTAGAGCAAAATACCTTTGCGATGTTTGAAAATGATAATGGCGAAACTTTTTCTTTAGAAGGTTTATCAGATAATACCATCGTTTTGATGATGAGTGGTGAGCCATTGAATGAGCCAATTGCGCATTACGGTCCGTTTGTAATGAACACTCAAGAACAACTTGCAAAAGCTTTTGAAGATTTCAGCTCAGGTAAGTTTGGTTATCTAGTTTAATTGTAGAATAAAGGTCGGAAATTTCCGACCTTTTTTATGACTAATTTTTATAATCATTATCCAATAAATCTGATAGTTCAGTATGTTTTTTAAACATAGAAACTACGTAGGGACAAGTAGGAAATACTTTTTTGTTTTCAGATTTTAGATAGTCAACTAAAGCATCGAAAAGAGGTCTTCCCAGTTTCTGTTCTCTGTAATCATCGTAGACCAATGTTCCGTTAGCTTTAAGGCTTCCATTGGGCATAATGTCATATTTTAAATAACCTGCTTCATTGCCGTCAACATTGACTGTAAATCTGCCTTTTTCATTGTCCTGAATGTGTTTTATTTCCATCATGTTTTAAATTTATTAATTAAATATTTGATTTTCCTGTTCCTGAACTCTGATAAAAGTAGTTCGTTTTGACAGTTCTTTTAAGGTAGAAGCGCCTACATAAGTGCAGGTGGAGCGCACTCCGCCTAAAATATCTTTCACCGTTTCAGAAACAGAACCTTTATAAGCTACTTTCACGGTTTTACCTTCCGAAGCTCTGTATTCTGCAACACCTCCCGAATGCTTGTCCATTGCTGTTTTAGAACTCATTCCGTAGAATTGCTTAAACTTTTTGCCATTTTCTTCAATCATCTCACCACCACTTTCATCGTGGCCGGCAAACATTCCCCCGAGCATTACAAAATCTGCTCCGCCACCAAATGCTTTGGCTACATCACCAGGAACTTTGCAACCTCCATCGGCAATAATATGACCTTTCAAACCATGTGCAGCATCAGAACACTCAATTATTGCTGATAATTGAGGATATCCAACACCAGTTTTCACCCTCGTGGTGCATACAGAACCGGGACCAATACCTACTTTGATAATATCTGCACCTGCTAAAAGAAGTTCTTCTACCATTTCACCAGTCACCACATTACCTGCAATAATAATTTTATCGGGGAAATTGGCTCTTGCCTTCTTTACAAATTCAACAAAATGCTCAGAATATCCGTTGGCAACATCAATGCAGAGAAACTCTATTTTTGGATGGTTTTCGAGGATGGTTTTTATTTTTTCCTCATCAGATTTACCGGTTCCTGTGCTTAAAGCGATGTATTGATAAATATTTTCAGGCTGGTTGTTAAGAAACTGACTCCATTCTTCAATGGTGTAGTGTTTATGAATAGCTGTGATGATTTCATCTTTAGCCAGCTCTACAGCCATTTCAAAAGTTCCTACCGTATCCATATTGGCGGCGATAATGGGTGTGCCTTTCCATTTTTTTTGGGTGTGAAGAAAAGTAAACTCACGGTTTAAATTTACTTCTGAACGAGATTTTAGGGTAGAACGTTTAGGTCTAAACATAACGTCTTTAAAACCAAGCTTTATATCATATTCTATTCGCATAATTTGGAAAATTAATTGAAATAAATTTAGTGAAAAGATTGATAGAAAAGCTTAAAAGAAATGATTTTATAATTTATTTGTGAGAAAAATATCTCTCCCACAGATTTAATAGGTCAACACATATTTTATGCGCAATTATCTGTGAAAATCTGCGTAATCTGTGGGAAAAACAATATAAGGTTTTAAACTTTCACGCCCCATAAATTTATTTTGCCTCTCCAATCAAAGCCAAGCTTTTCATAAAGTTTCTTTGCTCCGAGATTGTTTTCAGCAACGTGCAGGAAAGGAGTTTTATTATCTTCAAATATGGTATTTGAAACAAAAGCGACCAACTGTTTTGCAAAGCCTTTTCCCAAGTAATCTGTATCCGTGATTACGGCACTTATTTCTGTCATATCGTTCATCTGCATTCTTTGGCCTGTGACAGCAACGAGCTTATCATCTTTAAAAATTCCGAAATATCGTCCTAATTCCGGAATTCTGTTTTTGAAATAATACGGATAAAATGTCTTAACAAAAGCTAATAATTCCTCGTGATTTTCGCTCTGAAGCTCGATAATTTCTTCGGTATAATCAAGCTCAATTTTATTTTCTAAAACGTATTGGTCACAAATAAGCTGAGATATTTCGGTTTTAAAATTGCCCAATTCAGGTTTAAGTCCGAAAATAAGAAAGTCATCACAGATTTTTGAATATTCTGTGATGTCATTTTCTTTTGCAATGTTTAATGAACCTCCAAAAGCAGCAACTTCCGGGTTGTAAAATTTAGAATCTCCAAAGTTTAAGCAAAACTTTTCATGATATTCATTAAGTGAATGATAGACAGGATTATCTAGTTTTTTGTACATTGTTCAAATGGATTTGATAGTAATCATTAAGTTTTTAATGCAAAGTTTTTATTTTAAAAAAGCATTATAGTCAAGTTGACATTACTTAAAATCCATTACTTCACGAAGAGTATTCATGTATTCGTAAGCGGTCATATCAAACTTTACCGGAACAATTGAGATATATCCATTTGCCAAAGCGGTTTCATCAGCATCTTCTGATTTATCCATATTGTTGAAATGACCTGTTAACCAATAGTATTTTTTGCCATGAGGACTGATTCTTTCGTCAAAGCTTTCTTCCCATTTTGCATTGGCTTGCTTGCAGATTTTTACTCCTTTAATTTCTTCTTTTGGAAGTTTCGGAATATTTACATTCAAAACAACACCTTTAGGCATAGGGTTTTCCAAAGTTTTTCTTACAATTTCCTGAATATATTCTTTAGCTTGTGTAAAATCTGCTTCCCAGCTGAAATCTAGAAGTGAAAATCCGATTGAAGGAAGCCCTTCTACACCACCTTCTACCGCTGCAGACATCGTTCCCGAATAAATTACATTGATAGATGAATTGGCACCATGATTAATCCCAGAAACTACAATATCCGGTCTTCTTGGAAGTATTTTATCTAAAGCCATTTTCACACAGTCTACCGGAGTTCCGCTGCACGAATAATCGGTTTGTGGACCTTCAAGCTGTACTTCTTCATAGCTTAAGGTAGAGTTTATGGTAATTGCATGACCTTTTCCGCTTTGTGGCGAGTTGGGAGCAACCACGATTACGTCTCCTATTTCATTCATAAATTCTACAAGATTTCTGATACCCGGAGCTGTAATACCATCGTCATTTGTTACCAGAATAAGTGGTTTTTCCATAAAAATTTAATTTTAACAAAATTACTTAAAACTAATTGATAATTGTAAATAAGGTATTAAATTTGATAGTTTGTAACAGTCATTCAATAAATGCTACTTATTAAATGATTTTAAAGAATTTAAATAAAAATATATTACAGATTTATGTGGAAAAATTTTAAACTAAATAAATTTCTACTCTTTATTCCATTAACAAGTCTTATGTTTTGTTTCAACTCGCCAAAGAATGACGATGAGAAAATGCAGACGATAATGGTGAGCGTTAAAAACACACTTTCATATTTACATTACAGCCCAAAACCTATTAATGATGCCTATTCAAAAGATGTTTACAAGCATTATTTTGAAATGATTGATCCTGGAAAAAGATATTTTCTTCAGTCTGATATGACAGAATTTGGTAAACATGAAACCAAACTTGATGATTATATCAATCAGGGAGATTTGCAGTTTTATAAACTGACGATTGACAGGTTGTATCAAAGAGTAGATGAAATTGATAAATTAACACAGGAGATTTTCAGCAAGCCAATTAATCTAAATGAAGACGAAACGCTTACTTTAGAGTCTAAATTGAAGAAAGTTCCTGCTGATCAAAAAGAGCAATACAACGAGTGGAAAAAATTCATCAAATACAATATCCTTCAGGAAATTGAATCGATGAACAGCAAAGAAGAAGCTCAGAAAGAAAAGAAAGATTCTGTACAGAAATTTAAGCTGAAAGATACCATTAAGCTTGAGATTCTTACGCCTCAACAAAAGTTGACAAAAGCGACAGATGAAGTAAAAGATTTGGTGAAAGAAACATTTACCAGATTCAAAAAGAGAAAGAAAATGGATTGGTTTTCGGTGTATATGAACGCTTATACAGAAGTTTTTGATCCACATACCAACTATTATTCTCCGAAAGACAAAGAAGATTTTGATACTCAGTTTAAAGGAAAAGTAATCGGAATTGGGGCTATTATTCAGGAGAAAAAAGGAAATCTTTATTTAGGAGCATTGACGATTGGTGCGCCAGCTTGGAAATCTAAAAAATTGTCTGATGGTGATAAAATTTTAAAAGTAAAATCTAATCCTAAAGAAGACCACGTAAACGTTGTAGGAATGCTTTCTGATGAGGCAGTACGATTAATCAGAGGTGAAAAAGGAACTCCGGTTACTTTGACGGTTCAGAAAAAAGATAAAACCATTGTAGAAGTTACAATGATTCGTGAAGAAGTGGCGATAGAAGATACTTTTGCAAAAAGTATTATTGTCAATTCACCAGGCGGAAAAAAATACGGATTTATCAACCTTCCAAGCTTTAATGCAGATTTTGAAGATGAAAAAGGAAGAAATGCTTCTGATGACATCAAAAATGAAATCATTAAGCTAAAGGCTCAGAATATTGAAGGAATTGTCTTAGATCTTAGAAATAACGGTGGTGGTTCGTTAACTGAAGTTGGTGACATCATGGGATTATTTATGAATGCAGGTCCTTATGTTCAGGTAAAAGATGGAAACGGAAAAATTCAGACGTTAAAAAATAAGCAGGAAACTCCAATTTGGACGGGTCCTTTAGTAATTATGCAAAACGAAATTTCAGCTTCGGCTTCAGAGATTTTGGCAGGTGCAATGCAGGATTACGGAAGAGCAATTATTGTAGGTTCGCCTCAATCTTATGGTAAAGGAACGGTACAAACTTTTGTAGATCTAAACAGATTTTTAAACTCAGAAGATGATTTTGGATCTTTAAAACTGACGATTCAGAAATTCTACAGAATAACAGGTGAGTCTAACCAAAGAAAAGGAATTGTTTCTGATATTAAGATGAAAGACTTCTTTACTTATGCAGAAATTGGGGAAAGATATGATGATTTTGCTTTAGCATGGGACAAAATTCCGAGTGCTACTTTCCAGAAGTTGAGCTACTTTGATGTGAAAGCTTTAGAAAATGCAAGCAATGATAGAATGGCAAAAAATACAAACTATCAGTTGCTATTAGAGTCTGCTCAATGGAGAGAACAATTAGACAAAGAAGAAACGATTACATTAAATATCAATAAGTTTAATGACTTGATGAAACATAGAAAGTCTCAAATTGAAAAGTTCAAAAAACTAACGAAATTTGATAACGGATTAAAATTTGAAATGTATCCTGCGGAAATCGAAAGAGAGAAAAAGGATGAAGTTTTCAAAAAGAAATCTGAAATGTGGATCAAAAATCTTAGAAAGGATTCTTACCTGCAGGAAGCGATGAATATCGTTGCAGATATGAAAGCTAAAGGCTAAGATCAATTACTTAAAAAAAGCGGCGCTAATCATCGATTAGCGCCGCTTTTTTGTTCAAAGTGCAGAGAAGATTATTTTATTTCTACACATCCCACTCTTCCGCCTGCATTTCCCGTAGGTTGAGTTTTAAAATCATCTTCATCGGCATGAATAATAATCCCTTTTCCGATGATGTTTTTTTGCTCGTCTACACAATCGAGGCACCATTTATCGGTTTTAAAAGTCAATTTTGCTATTCCTTCGCTGTTGGCAACAAGGTTTCCGATATCACCCATATGAAAGCTAGAGTTTCCCCATTTCCCATGATCTTTTTGTGAAGGATTCCAGTGCCCACCTGCAGAAGTTGCATCAGGAGCAGAGCAATCACCTTTTTCATGAATGTGTACTGCGTGAATTCCCGGTGTGAGATGGGTTACTTCTAAATTCATAATCACTTCATTTCCATCTTGGGTAAATTTTGCAGTTCCGCCTGTTTTTGTTTCACTTTTTGCCAGAACATTGTAGGTTTTACTAGAACTGCAAGAAGCTGCCAATAAAACGCAACTTGCTAGTAATGTTAATGTTTGTAGTTTCATAAATTAATATTTAAAGGTTGGTTAATAAATTTAATTAACTATTTCAGAATAGTTTATGATTTGAAATGATTAAATAGATAGATTACAATCTTGATACCGAACTTGATTTAGAAAAAATGGAGCAATCAAAACTTTGATATTTTTAGAGTCTATTTTTCTTGAATAAAATCAAAAAAGCGATTCAGTTTCTAAATTCTACAGCTCAGTAACAAAAAATTTAAAGCTATTAAAATTCATCCTACTTTTGATTCGAATTAAAACTGCCATGAAAACAAAACTATTATTTCTAATCTCTTTTTTCTTTTTTGCTCTGAGTTTTTCTCAGACAAAAATTACGGGAAAGGTAACTTTTAAAAATAAAGGAGTAGGTGAAATCAATGTTACTCTAAAAGACACCTACGACGGAGCTACAACAGATCAGGAAGGTAATTTTTCTTTCGAAACATCTGAAAAAGGTAATCATATCCTGACTTTCGTACATCCAAAATACAATGAAGTTCAAAAACCTATTTTAATTGAGGATAAAGAAATTTCTGTAAATACAGAACTAAAAGAGCAAATTAACGAAATAGATGCCGTGGTTGTTTCCGCAGGTTCTATCGAAGCAAGCGACAGAAAAAGAGCGACCGCCTTATTGACGCCAATCGATATTTATACCACTGCAGGAGCCGATGGACAAATTTCTTCCGCTCTAAATTATCTGCCAGGAGTGCAGAAAGTAGGCGAAACGGAAGGTTTATTCGTTCGTGGCGGAACAGGAACCGAAACTAAAATCTTTATGGATGGAAGTTTAATCAACAATTATTTTTCCAGTTCAATTCCCGGAATTGCAGGAAGAGACCGTTTTAATACATCACTTTTTAAAGGAAACATTTTTTCGAGTGGTGGATATTCTGCTTTGTACGGACAAGCGCTTTCCGGAGCTTTGATGCTTGAAAGTGTAGACCTTCCCGATCAGAGTTCTTACGATTTTGGTGTGTCGCCAATATTTTTAAACGGAGGTTTCCAAAAATTAGGTGAAAATAAAAGTCATTCTTATGGAGCGACTTTAGGATATTCCAATTTAGGTTTGATGCAGGACGTTTTTAATTTTAATACCGATTTTATTGATGCACCACGAGGGTTAAACGCAGATGCTAATTTTAGAATCAAAACAAAGTCTGGCGGATTTTTCAAATATTACGGAATGTTTGATAGCAATAAAATGAGTGTAAAAACAGAAAGTTTAGAACCGGGATACGATTTTGCTTTGGTAAGATTAAAAGGCGAAAATACCTATCATAATTTGTCTTTTAAGCAGAAATTCGGGCGGTATCTTTTTAATACAAGTGCTTCCTATTCTTATAATCAGTCCGATTTAGATTTTTCTACAGAAACCAATCAAACGGAGTCAGAAAAAACACGATTACTCAATGACGGAGATTATATCAATTTTAAAGCAATTGTAGACCGAAAAATCAATAAAATAAGTGCTTTGCGAGGTGGTTTTGAATTAAATTATGCGAATGAAAAGCTAAATTTCGGAGAAGTCAATAAAAATTACCGCGATTTGATTTCTTCAGGTTTTGTGGAAACAGATTTAGGTTTCAACAACAATTTATCGGCAAAAATCGGAGTAAGAGCTGAAAATTCTTCTTACCTGAATAAAAACAATATTGCACCGCGCTTTGCTTTGGCGTATCGCTTGGCAAAAGACTGGACCACTTCTTTCGCATACGGATTGTTCTTTCAAAACCCTGAAAGTAAATACATTAACTCATCTGCAAATTTAGGCTTTCAAAAATCGCAACATTATATTTTTCAGGTTCAAAGATCTACGGAAGGAAGAAGTTTGAGGTTTGAAGCTTTTTATAAAAAATATGACGATTTAATAAAAACACAGAATATTGTTCCGGACTCTAACCAAAATCAGCAAGTGCAAACTGCTTTCAATAACAATGGAAATGGTTTTGCAAAAGGGCTTGAAGTATTTTGGAGAGACAAAAAAACATTCGAAAATATAGACTATTGGATCAGTTATTCTTTCTTGGATTCTAAACGTGACTTTCTGAATTATCCGGTAAGTTTAAAGCCCAATTTTGCAGCAGAACACACGCTTTCAGTAGTTGCCAAAAGATTTATCCCAGAATGGAAAACCGGAGTCAATCTTTCTTATACTTATGCTAAAGGACGACCTTTTTACGACATTGTAACACAAAATGATGTGAATGTTATAAGAAATGAAGGGAGACTGAAAGACTATAACGCTCTGAATGTAAGCTTTAATTATCTTCCGAATTTAGGTAAAAAAGATTCAAAAGCATTTACTATTTTCGTTTTAAGTGTTTCAAATATTTTAGGAACTAAAAATGTTTATGGCTACAATTTCTCACAAAACGGATCTAGAAGTTCTGCAGTTGTTCCGCCGGTTAATAAGTTTGTTTTTGTAGGAATGTTTATCAGTTTCGGAGTCGATAAAACTCAGGATGCAATTAATAATAACCTTTAAATTTTTAACCGCAAAAGTAACAAAAGGTTTTAGACACATGAGTCACATTAGTTTTAGTTAAAATAATAACGTTGATAAGAACACATAAGATTGAAAATCTGAGATTTTCATTTTCTGAACTCTTTAAAAATATTTTCAGTCTTAGCTGAGTGAAATCGAAGATTCTATGAAGTCAAACGTCTTTGCGAATGGTAAATATTTTCAAACCATTAAAAAAAAATCACGGGCTTTGCGTTAAAAAGAAATTTTACTACAAACGGAATATCAGAATAAATTAATTTTAAATAAAAAAATAACATTAAAACCATTTAGAAACTATGAAAAAATACATTTTAAGTTTTGCTTTAGCTTGTATGAGTTTATTATCTTTTGCTCAGGCTAATTATGAAAAAATAATGACAGAAAAAATCGCTAAAATTGAGGCTTGCAAAACACCGGAAGATTTCCAGATTTTAGCAAACGATTTTCAGAGAATCGCTGAAAAAGAAACCACAAAATGGCTTCCAAATTATTATGCTGCTTTTTCTTACATCCAAAAAGGAAGAGTGTTGATGAGAGAAGGAAAGATGCAGGATTTGGATGCTGTTGCTGATCAAGCACAAAAATATATTGATGCGGCAGAAAGTGTTGACAAAGAAAATTCAGAGATCCATTTGCTTCAAAAAATGATTTATTCTTTGAAAATGATGGTCAATCCACAGGAAAGATACATGACTTTTGGAATGAAAGCTCAGGAAGAACTTACGAAAGCTGAAAAGTTGAACCCAAATAATCCAAGAGTAACGCTTATCAAAGCGGAAGATATTTATTTTACACCAGAACAGTACGGTGGAAGCAAAACAAAAGGCATGGAAATGTTTAAAGTCGCTTTAGAAAAATTTAATTCGTTTAAACCGAAAACAAACTTAGATCCAAATTGGGGGAAAGAAGAAGCTGAATATTTTATTAATCAGCCGACAAAATAATCTTTAATTTTTAAAATACACTGAGATATTATAGCTCTCGCAGATTTTACAGATCAAGCAGATAAAAGTTGAAAAATCTGCTTAATCTGCGAGAATATTAACTCAATATTTAAATTGTTGAAAGAGATTCTAAACTTAAAAAACTGAATCATATACTATTATTGATAACTAAAAACTACTTTTGAAACATAAATTGACCAATGAAACGTAAAGATTTTATCATTTTATTTTGGGTGTCTCTGGTAACCTCTCTGATTTTCTTTTTCCTTTCTACAGAAGAAAAAAATATCGAGAATTTTTCGCTAACCTTGCTTATTTCGGCGATGTATTCTTTTGTAATAGGAATCGGAAATGGCTTGATTAATGATTTACTCAACAAAAAATTTCCGTGGTCTGAAGCGACAACGAAAAGAGCAATTTTAAGCATTGTTTCAATTCTTATTGCCAATTTTATTTTGGTGTATTTCTGTAATTATATCAATGTTGTGGTGATTCAAAAGGCGGCTACAGCGGAAGTGTTTTTCTCCGGAAAATACAATTTCATCAATTGGTTTATGATCAATGTTGCTTTATTGATTTCGGCTTTTCTTCATGCAAAAGGCTTTATGGAAGAGCTTAAAAAATCTTCTAAAAAAGAAGTGGTAGAGCAGAAGTTGATTGCAAAATCTGCCAATGCACAATTTGAAAGTCTTAAAAATCAGCTCGATCCGCATTTTTTGTTTAATTCTTTAAATGTTTTAAGCTCGTTAATAGACGAAAATCCTAGCCAGGCTCAGAAGTTTACCGCTTCAATGTCAAAGATTTACCGATATGTTTTAGAACAAAAGGATAAAGAATTGGTTACCGTAGAAGATGAGATTGAATTTGCAAAAATCTACTGTCAATTGCTGAAAACACGCTTTGAAGACAGCGTAAATTTCGAATTTAATGTTAAAAAAGAAGACATGCGAAGGTTTGTAGTTCCTCTTTCGCTTCAATTGTTATTAGAAAATAGTATTAAACACAACTTCGCAACATCTTCAAAACCCTTATTAATTAAGGTTTTTTCTGAAAATGATACTTTGTGCATAGAAAACAATTTGCAGGTAAGAGAGCAGCTTAAAGAAAGCGCAGGGATTGGTTTGGCGAATATTGTTCAGCGATATTCTTTATTGACGAAAAAGAATGTTTTTATAGAAAAATCTGAAGATTATTTTAAAGTAAAACTTCCGATATTATCTGAAAAACGAAATCCGGCAAGCTTCGATACAAAAAGCCAAGATAAAGCTTACGAAAGAGCAAAGAAAAGAGTAAAAGAAATTAAAGGTTTTTATGGAAATCTTATTTCCTACTGCACGGTTATTCCTTTCCTTATTTTTGTAAACATTTATACTCAAAATCATTATTATTGGTTTTGGTGGCCGCTTTTAGGATGGGGTGTGGGTGTGGCTTCTCATGCTTTTCAGGTATTTGGAATCGGGACATCTTGGCAGGAAAAAAAGATCCAGGAAATTATGGATAAACAGAAAAAATAGAAACAATGGAAAAATTTGACGAAAATGATATCAATTATCAACAGGCAAAAAGACAGGTAGAAAGATTGAGGGGTTTCTACGGACATTTATTTTCTTATGTAGCTGTAAACCTTTTGATTGTTTATTATAATTACATTAATTTAAAACCAAATGAGAGTTATTTTCAGTTTAAAAATTTCATTACAGCTGCATTTTGGGGTGTAGGTCTTTTGGCTCATGCATTATTTGTTTTTCTGCCCAGATTTAACTTTGCCAAAAAATGGGAAGAAAAGAAAATCAAAGAGTTAATGGATAAAAATAAATAGAAAGCCAGCATTGAAAAATGCTGGCTTTTTTAGTCATTAAATTACTTTTTTACGGTCATTTTGAATACTTGGAGTTTTTCTCCTTTTTGATTATTCACTTGTACTAAATAATTTCCTGAGGTTAAAAGACTTTGTAAATCAAATTGGTGTTCTTTTTTACGGTCCAAATTCGTTTTAACGATAAGCTTTCCAGACATATCATAAATTGCGATGGAGCATGATTCATTGTGTAAGATACTTCCGGAAATACTAAATTTTCCGTTATTTGGATTGTTGTACAAAATCAAGTCTTTTTTAGTATTCGATTCTTCAAGAGATAGCTCGTTTTTATTATTTAATCTTGCAATATAGCCTGTGTTTTCTGTTGTTGTACTTGGGTTTCTATAGGGCATAAAAGCTCCTTCTGTTGTATAGCCAACGTTAGAATTGGTATTTCCGAAAAGAAACAAAGAATTATTATCATATTTTACATTGATAGATTTCAGATAAGGAGTATTTGTTGAACTTCCCCCATAGTAAGAACACCAATCTAAATTTCCTGAAGAATTAAATTTAGCAAAGAAATTATTGGTCATATTACTGGCTAAACTTTGAGGCGCGCTTTGATAAGATCCCGGAGTAGCAATATTATCTGTTGATCCCATTGTAATTCCTGAGATGAATATTTCATGTCCGTTGAGATCAATTACTTTATCGAAAATATTTAAATCATCACCATTTCCTCCAAAATAAGTACTCCAAACTCTATTTCCATTATGCGAAAATTTAGAAAGAAATAAATCTGAACCACCTGTTACCTGTGTTTTATAAGCATTCTGTGTTGCAAAAAAATGGGAGTTGTTCCAATTATAATCGGTACCTGCAATATAGATTCCCGTTTCATTTACAGACAAATCATATAAAAAACTAAGAGATGTTCCTATTGAAGGACCATAATACGTTCCCCATACTCTTTGTCCGTTGTGAGCGTTTATTTTTGTGATAGAAAAAGTTGAAGTATTTGTTTGAAATGCTCCTGTAGTAGCTATTGTATTGAGTGATTGATTGGTATTGGTTGTTGTTATCATGTACAGTGCACCGTCATAATACTTCATAGAAATGATTCCGGTAGGAAAATAGGTTGACCAGATGAGCTCTCCATTTGAATTTAGTTTAGTTAAATAATAATTTCTCTGAATATTTCCTTGAGAATAAATTACATCAAAATCTTCCTGAAAAACACCCGGTGTGCTTATATTTTGCTGAATGGTTGATCCTGTAATGTAAATATTTCCGGCAGAATCTGTTATCACATTAGCATAGAAAGTATCATCAGGTAAATATGTTGCCCAGAGTATCGATCCGTTGGGTGATTTTTTCACGAGCATTTGCTTCAAAGACGTTTGAGGATTTGACTGTAACCATGTACCTGTTGTTGGATTGATAGTAGATGTTGAAGCTCCCAAATATCTGTAAACTTTGTTGTCTTGATTGTCAATTGCCATTAATAATTCGAGGTCCTGATTAAATGCAGTGGCATGGTAAGCATGATAACCAAAATAATCAACCGCTCCTGTAGGTGTAATTCGGGTACTAAAACCATTATTTATTTGGTTTGTTGAGGTATAATAATTTCCACCTCCGGCAATAACAAATTGATTATAGTAAGAAGCAGTATATTGACTATTAGAGAAAACATCCCCTTTTAAGTGCATATTTTTTTGAGAATCGAGAATAATTCCCTGAGGAGCATAATCCCCTGTAATATCACTACCTGCAGGACCAAAATACGTTCCCCAAATTCTTTCGTATTCCTGTGCTGAAACTGAATTTAATGAAATTGTAAATAATAAAATACTGGTTATTTTTAGTAATGTTTGTTTCATATATATTCTCGTTTGATGGTGGTGTAAATATATAAAAATCTTCTAAATGTGATTTAATAATTTTTGTTTATTAATCTGTTCATATTTCATTTTTACAGTTCAGTTATTAAATTCTACAGCTCGGTCATATTAAATTGATTTGATGCAGTAATCTGTTCTACATTTGTCTCAAGAAAACAAATAAATATTAATTTAAAAAATAAAAAATCATGGAAAATTTATCATTAAACAAAGAAAATTTAGCGTACAGAAAAGCAGCAAAAAGAGTAAAAGATCTAAAAGGTTTCTATGGTAATCTTACTTCTTATTGTATGGTTATTCCTTTTTTATTGATTGTAAATCTTTTAACATCACCTGAATATTTATGGTTTTACTGGCCAATGTTGGGATGGGGTTTGGGGCTTACCATCCATGCAGTAAACACTTTTGGAATCGGTAAAAATTGGGAAGAGAAAAAAATACAAGAATTGATGGAGGAGGATAGAAAAAACTTGAAATCATTGTGATTAACCCTTTGAAAATTAATAAAATGGACTATAATAGCGCACAAAAAAGAGTGAAAGATTTAAAATCATTTTATAAAAACTGTATGTGGTTTTTTATCGTTTCCGGATTTATTACTATCAGACATTTTATAAAATATTCGGGAACAGATCATGTTTTTCATGTATCAATTATTCTGATTATTTGGGCAATCATTTTAGGCATAAAAGCGGTTAATCTTTTTGCTTTTGATGCTGAATGGGAAAATAAAATTATGGAAGAAGAACTTAGAAAAAATAAAAAACCAGTAGATTTTTAACATCCCTTTTGTGATAAAGGAAAGATTTAATTATTTTTATTTAAAATTAAACTAAAACCAAAAAATGATTAAAACAGTCATCATCGAAGACGAAAAACCGGCAGCAAGAAAACTGGAAAGAATGTTGAGTCTTTTTCCTGATTTGCAATTGGTTGCCAACCTTGAATCTGTAGAAGAAGCGGTGAATTGGTTTGCAGAAAATGAGCATCCGCAACTTATTTTTTCAGACATTGTCTTGGGAGATGGTCTATCGTTTGATATTTTTGAGAAAGTTTCTACTAAAGCTTTTATTATTTATACCACGGCGTTTGATCAGTACACATTGAAGGCTTTTAAACTCAACAGTATTGATTATCTTTTAAAACCTATTATGGAAGAAGATCTTGCCGGAGCAATCGAAAAATTCAAATCATTTTTACCTTCAGATCTGTTGGTGAATTCACAAGAAATTAAGCAATTAATAAAAAAGGAAAAAACAATACTTTCGAGAATTTTGGTAAAGATTGGTTATAATCTAAAAATTGTACAAACACCAGAAATAAGCTGCTTTTTCAGTGAAAATAAAATTGTTTATCTGCAGACTCAGGATCGGGTTTATTCTTCAGAATTTACTTTAGATGAATTGACTGATGTGCTTGATGATAAGAAGTTTTTCCGTGTCAACAGGCAGTTTATTGTGAATTCAGATTACATTAAAAATATTCATACGTCACCCAATTATAAAGTGGAGCTCAATTTTCAGCCAAAAGAAGAAATTACGGTGAGTCGTGAAAGGGTAAAAGATTTTAAAGAATGGCTGGTTAATTAATGAGGAGAATTAAAAATAATAGAGGTTTGAATCTCTTCAAACCTCTATATTTATCATTATTTCTGAATTTCCTTTTCTGGTTTATAACCGTATTTTTCAACCATAATATAAGTTAAAACTACCAAGATAATACTTAATGTTAATCTTGAATTTTCGGGATGTACAATTTCCTGATAAAGGTTGTAGCCTAAAGTTGCAGATACTACTGCGATTAAAATTTGATTAACGTAAGCATACTGATTTTTTAAAGTCGTTTTCATAATGTATATTTTTAATTGTTTTATACTGAGTAAGTAGTATAATCTGAAATATGTTACAAAAAACTTTTCCAAAGTTTGATTTTGACAAATAATGTCCTTTTTTATAAGGCACTCGTTTTATTCAAGCTTCATCAGCGACCTGTCGCCACTTTTTGCTCTTTAAAATAATAAGCTTAAAAATTAAAATCTTTGCGTTAAAAATAATATCTTAAAATTCAGGACTAAATTACGAAATCACGCCGCTTCCTAAAAGTTCTTCATCGATATACCAAGCTGCAAACTGTCCTTCTGCAATCGCAGATTGAGGCTTCTCAAATTCTACAAAAAAACTATTTTCAAACTGATAAATCGTTGCTTTCTGAAGCTCTTGTCTGTAACGGAATCTCGCCATTACTTCCATCGATTCACCATTTTTTAATCTTAGATCTTCACGTACCCAATGCAGTTCAGAATTATCAATTTTCAGCGCTTTTTTATGCAATCCTGGGAAGCTGTGACCTTCACCAACGAAAATAATATTGTTTTCCATGTCTCTCGATACGATAAAACAACTTTCTTTATGTCCGCCGATTCCTAGCCCTTTACTTTGTCCGATTGTGAAAAATTGGGCACCTTGATGCTTTCCAATCACTTTTCCGTCGGCTTTTTTATAATTGATTTTCTGGCTTAAAAATTCTAATTCTTCTTCTTTAGTTGAAAAACTTGGAGTTTCTGCTGCGAAAAGGGGAGAGTCTTTGAAAATTTCTACAATTTCACCTTCTTTAGGAACCAATTGTTGTTGTAAAAACTGTGGAAGGCTTACTTTTCCGATAAAACAAAGTCCCTGAGAATCTTTTTTATCAGCGGTTACCAATTCCATTTCTCGAGCAATTTCTCTTACTTCAGGCTTCGTCAGTTCACCAATAGGAAACAAGGCTTTAGATAATTGTTCCTGATTCAGCTGACAAAGAAAATACGACTGATCTTTATTATTGTCTTTTCCTGCTAACAAATGAAAGATTTCTTTTCCGTTTTCGTCAAAAGTAGAATCTACTCTTGCGTAATGTCCTGTAGCCACTTTATCGGCACCTAAAGACATTGCCGTCTTCATAAAAACATCAAATTTTACCTCTCTGTTGCACAAAACATCAGGATTTGGAGTTCTTCCTTTCTGATATTCTTCAAACATATAATCAACGATACGTTCTTTATAAAGCTCGCTCATATCGATTACCTGAAAAGGAATTCCCAGTTTTTGAGCAACCATTAAAGCATCATTACTATCCTCAATCCACGGACATTCATCTTCTAAAGTTACCGATGCGTCGTTCCAGTTTCTCATAAAAAGAGCGACTACTTCATGACCTTGCTGTTGTAGCAAATATGCGGTAACACTCGAATCTACACCTCCAGAGAGGCCTACTACTACTTTCATATATTTCAATTTTACGAAACTCTTAACGGGAGTTCTTAGTTGAGCGGCAAAATTACAATAATACTATTCACAAAAAAAATGATAATTTTATACATCGATAAAAACGATAGTATCACCAAAATGATATTTGATAAATTTCACAAAAAAAAATATTTAATATGAAAAAGCTATTTATTTCTTCAATGATTCTTATTTCCGGATTATCATTTTCTCAAATTGCAGTAGGAAAACCAACCGCTGAACCCAATAAATGGACTTTCGGAGGCGGTTTAGGCGTAGGTTTTGGAAGCAATTCTTACTTTAATCTACAAGTTGCTCCAAGAGTCGGGTATCGCTTAACAAACGATTTAGAAGCCGGTTTGGTAGGAAGTGTATCATGGCAAACGTCAGATTTTTATAAGTCTACGATGTTTGGTTTTGGCCCTTTTGTAAATTATTATTTTGCAAGGTCTTTCTATGTAAGTGGAAGCATGCAGCATTTTTTCATCAATTATGAAGATAAATATTACGATTACAAAAATAATCAGCAGGAAACTGCCTTGTATTTAGGTGGTGGTTATATGCAGCAAATCGGGAATAATTCTTTCATGCAAATTGGTTTGATGTACAATGTCTTGTATAAAGAAAACAGCAGTGTTTTTTCTGGCGGATTAATTCCTAGTGTAGGTTTTGTGGTGGGACTTTAATAGATTTAAATAAAAAAAGCATCAGATTTTTCTGATGCTTTTGCTTTACTATTTAATTATTAATTTGAAGCTTTTTACTAAAGTTTTATCTGACTTTTTTATTGATAGAATGTAATTTCCTTTAGAAAGTTGATTTTCAAGGTTAAAATGCTCTTCTTTGCTTTTTTGAAAAGTTCTAGTATAAATTAACCTTCCAGACATATCGTGAATACTGATAATATGTGGTTCTTTATTTAATACAGAGCCTTTTAAACTGAAATTTCCGTTATTTGGATTGTTATAGAGGACAAAATCTTCAGACGAATTTACTTCAGAGGTAGAGAGAAGTTTTGGATTGAACTTGGCAACATATCCGGAACGCCCCATTGTAACTCCCTGTGGATATATAATTCCCTGCTGATAACCATTTGGTGATGTAAAACCGTTGTTTCGATATGTTGATCCATACAGGTAAAATCCGTTGGATGATTTTGAAAAGCTACACCTCACATCAGCACCTTCCAAAGGATTAGTTGTAGTACCTCCGTAATAAGAAATAAAATCTGGATTTCCAGTATTGGTATCTAGAGTGCCAAAAAATAAATCCTCGCTATTGGGATTAGGTTTTGTGCTGATAAAAGCTCCAGCGGTTGCAATATTATAATTTCCCTGATGTAATCCTGTAAAAAGCAATTTGCCGTTTTTTACATCAAGTCCTCTGTCTCCGGAGTAAGAATCGTAACCATTAGTTCCTATGTAGGTGCTCCAAACTCTGTTTCCTGTAAGATTAAATTTTGTAATAAACATATCAAAGCCATCGGCTGTCTGAGATTTATAGGCTCCTTCTGTAGCATAATAACTATCACCCATTATACCAAAAGTCATTCCTGTTACGTATACCCCAGTTTCGTCGGCTTTTATATCAGAAAGACCTGCATCAATCATATTTCCTGGTGTACCATAATAAGTTCCCCAAATTCTTTGTCCGGTCATTCCGTCAATTTTTGAAATAAACTGTCCTGCTTTTGCAATTTGAAAAGTGTTGGGAGTGGATAATGTTGCTTCTGTTGTATTTAAATCATTGTTTCCAATAATATAAAGATTATTCTCGTAAACTGTTATCCCGGTTATTGAACTGGAAGGCGTGTATGTTGCCCATAATTTTTGACCCTGAGGATTTAATTTTAGAATATAGGTATTGGATAAAAGTATCCCAGAGGCATCATAAACAGTTTTAAAATCCGGTTGAAAAGTGCCAAAATCTGCCAAGGTCTGCCATTTAGTATAACCTACGATATAAATATTTCCGTTGCTGTCTACTTCAAAATTGTGAAAATCTCCGGTGCCGGGAATGTAGGTTTTCCATAAAAGATTATTATTGGCGTCGTATTTAGCAAAAATTACATCAGTTGACTCGTTATTGTTGGGTAGCCATACTCCCGATGGAAGTGCTGTATAAGCAGTAATGTTATGTTCAATATCATATCTGTTTCCAAGATTATCTCTAAAATAGGTGGCTTGCCTTGATGTGGGCAAATAATATATTTTATATTCTGCTTGTAAAAGGTTTCCTGGAGATGAAAATTTCCCATATAAATTATTAGGATTGTTGCCTATATATGTTTGATTTCCAGAAGTTACAAACTGATTATAATATGAAACAGGAGTACTTCCTCCGGTAGGATTTAGATAAGTAGTGATGACATCTGCGGAGATATTAGATGAGTTGTCTTCATAAATTCCTGTAAGATAGGTGTTAGTCCCTCCGAAATATGTAGCCCATTCTCTTTCGTAATTAAAACTCTGTGCAAAAAGACTTGAGGAGAATAAGATAAATAGTAGATTTTTTGGTCTCATCTTCAACTTTATATTTTTATGATTATTAAAGGTTTATACAAATATACAAACAGTTGTGAATTATCATAATGAATTGTTATAAAAACAAAAAGCACCGGGAAATTCCCAATGCTTTCATTTATAATAAGTTAATTATTTTAAGATTGTGACTTCTCAGCCGGTTTTTTGGGCTTTGAAGTTTTTCCTTCTAAGGCATCTTTAGCTTCATTTACATCTAAAGTTACTGTTTCACCTTCAGTTAATTGTTTGTTAACCAGCATTTCTGCCAATAAATCTTCAATATACTTCTGGATAGCTCTCTTCAATGGTCTTGCGCCAAAGTCTTTGTCCCAACCTTTCTCAGAGATGAAATCTTTGGCCTCGGTAGTTAAATCTACTTTATAACCTAGTTTTTCAAGTCTAGAATACAATTTACCCAATTCGATGTCGATAATTTTAGAAATATCAGCTCTCTGAAGAGAGTTGAAGATGACAATATCATCAATTCTGTTTAAGAATTCCGGAGCAAATGCTTTTTTAAGTGCATTTTCAATCGTACTTCTCGTTCTTGAGTCTGAACTGGTTTTCTTAGCATTCGTTCCAAAACCTACACCGTCACCAAAGTCTTTAATATCTCTTGTTCCGATGTTTGAGGTAAGAATGATGATTGTATTTCTAAAGTCGATTTTTCTCCCTAAACTGTCCGTTACATGACCTTCATCTAAGATTTGCAACAAGATATTAAATACATCAGGATGCGCTTTTTCAATCTCATCTAAAAGAACAACTGCATAAGGCTTTCTTCTTACTGCTTCAGTTAATTGACCACCTTCTTCGTAACCAACGTATCCTGGAGGCGCACCAACCAATCTTGAGACAGCAAATTTCTCCATATATTCACTCATATCAATTCTGATCAATGCTTCGTCAGAATCAAAGAGTTCTCTTGCCATTACTTTTGCAAGTTCCGTTTTACCAACACCTGTTGTTCCTAAGAAAATAAATGTTCCAATAGGTCTGTTTGGATCTTTTAATCCGGCTCTGTTTCTTTGGATCGCTTTTACTACTTTTTTCACAGCGTCTTCCTGACCGATAACTTTTCCGTTTAGATTGGCATCCATTCCGGCTAATTTATCAAGCTCGTTTTTCCCAACTTTCGTTACAGGAACACCGCTCATCATAGAAACTACTTCGGCAACACTTTCTTCAGATACGATTTCTTTTTTCTCTTTTACATCTTTATCCCATTGGTCCTGAGCAGAATTAAGCTCCATTTGCAAACGCTCTTCTTCATCTTTCAGCTTTCTTGCTTCCAGATAATCCTGAGCTTTTACAGCTTTTTGTTTTAATTCTTTGATGTCTTCAATTTTCTTTTCAAAATCGATGATGGCAGTAGGAACTTTCATGTTTTTGATGTAAACACGAGATCCTGCTTCATCCATTGCATCAATCGCTTTATCTGGTAAGAAACGATCTGTAATATATCTTGCTGTCAGATTGACACACGCCAAAATAGCTTCTTCAGTGTAGACAACATTATGGTGCTCTTCATATTTATCTTTGATTTGATTCAAAATCTGAATCGTTTCATCAATAGAAGTAGGCTCCACCATTACTTTTTGGAATCTTCTTTCTAAAGCGCCATCTTTTTCAATATACTGACGGTATTCATCAAGAGTTGTCGCACCAATACATTGAATTTCACCTCTTGCTAAAGCCGGTTTAAACATATTCGAAGCATCTAAACTTCCTGTAGAGCTTCCTGCACCAACAATGGTGTGTAGCTCGTCAATGAATAAAATGACATCACGGTTTTTTTCAAGTTCCGTCATGATGGCTTTCATTCTCTCTTCAAATTGACCACGGTATTTTGTTCCGGCAACTAAACTTGCCAAATCTAAAGTGATCACTCTTTTACCAAAAAGAACTCTAGAAACTTTCTTCTGTTGAATTCTTAAAGCCAAACCTTCAGCGATGGCAGATTTACCAACACCAGGCTCACCAATCAACAACGGATTGTTTTTCTTTCTTCTTGATAAAATCTGAGAAACTCTTTCAATCTCTTTCTCACGACCGATTACAGGGTCTAGCTTTCCGTCTCTTGCCAAAGAAGTAAGGTCTCTACCAAAATTATCTAAGGTTGGAGTTTTACTTTTCGAAGAACCCAAGTTTCCTGTAGGTTTTCTCATCTGCTCAAATTCTTCTTTATCGTCATCATCATCGTAAGCTGAATTCTGAGGCGTCTGTCCCGAATTTTTAAGCATTGTTTGATATTCTCTTGAAACTCCTTCATAGTCAATGTCGTAAGCTCCCAAAATACTTGACGTAGGATCCTCATATTTATATAAAATGCCCAAAAGCAAGTGAACGGTATTGATCTCGTTGCTTTTATATTGTCTGCATTCTAACTCTGCACGCTTAATGGAATGATCTGCCATTTTGGTGAATGAAATATTGGTAACTTCCTCAGAAATAGGATTTAGACTTGCTGTATTTAGAGTTTCAATTTTTCTTCTAATCTGTGTTAAATCGGCATTAAGCCCTTGAAGGATTTCTTTTGCAGAGTTTTCTGTTTTTATAATACCTAAAAGTAGATGTTCTGTATTAAGAAATTCACTTTTCAGCCGCTTAGCTTCATTTTTGCTTTGCTTGAACACTTGGCTCAAACCTTGTGAAAACTTATAATCCATAATGTATCTCATTAGAATAAAAGCAGAATTGCTTTATATTCAATAACTAAATTACAAATATTTTACCAAAAAACAATTAATGACTTTATGGCAGAAAAATATTTTTTATCTTATTGAAAATGACTAAGTTTGTTATCATTAAATTTTCCTCATGAGTACTGAGATTGCTACATACATTGGTTACGCCGCTTCAATTTTTATCGTTTTGAGTTTTATTCTTAAAGATTTAAGAAAAATTAGGATTGTTAATTTTATTGGCTGCTTCTGTTTTGTTATCTACGGAATTTTCAGCGGAATGCTCTGGCCGGTTATTATTCCCAACGGAATTATTTGTTTTGTGCAGGTGTATCATTTACTGATTGCAAAAAAGAAATAATGACTCGAAAAAAAATATTAATTTCTGCATTCAGTAACCTTTATACCGACCAAAGAATTGAAAAAGTTTGTAAAACACTTCATGAAAATGGCTATGAAATTGAATTGATAGGTAACGACTGGGGTGGGAAAGAGGCAATGATACGTCCTTATCCTTTTTCGAGAATAAATATTCTTTCTAAAACTTTAAAGACTGCTTATTTTGAGTTTAATTGGCTGCTTTATTGGCAACTCTATGAAAAAGCAAATCAGCATACGATTCTTCTTGCCAATGATTTGGATGCTTTATTACCCAATTATCTTTTAGCTAAAAAATTAAATATTCCTTTAGTATTCGACAGTCATGAAATTTTCTCTGAAATGCCCGCTGTTCAAGGAAAAATGTCTCAGAAATTATGGCGTTATCTTCAGAATAAAATTGTTCCGAATTTAAAATTCATGATTACGGCAAGTAAAAGTTATGCAAGTTGGTTTCAGAATAAATATGGAATTGAGCCTGTTGTGGTACAGAATGCGCCAAGAAAAATTGATTTTTCAATAGAAATTCCAGAAAATAATCCAAAAATACTTTTGTATCAAGGTGCGCTTAACCCTTTTCGGGGAATTGATAAGGCTATTTTGGCGATGCATCATCTCGAAAATGTTATTTTTAAAATTGCAGGCGACGGCCCCATGAAAAAAGAATATGAAGATTTAGTTATCAAAGAAAATCTTCAGAATAAAGTTCAGTTTTTAGGAAAATTATTGCCCGAAGATTTAAGAAAAATTACGGTTACGGCAGATATTGGGATGAGTATTGAAGAAAATGGGGGCGAAAGTTACCTTTATTCACTTCCAAATAAGGTTTTAGATTGTATTCAGGCGCGAGTTCCTTTGATTATGTCAGGTCTTCCGGAAATGTTGAATATTAAAAAACAGTTTGATGTAGGTGAGATTATTGAAAATCATCAACCCAAAAGTATAGCCTTGGCAATTCAAAAAGTTTTAGATAAAGGCAGAAAAAATTATCAAAATGAGCTTGAAAAATCGGCAAATATTCTTTGCTGGGAAAATGAAGAAGTAAAATTGCTTGAGGTTTTTGAAAAAGCATCTCAAAAATTTCTTTGATTAAGCTAAAAAAAATCGGTTTAGTTTGGCGTTTAAAATCATTACAAATAAATCTTCATGCTTAATCATCTTTTTAAAATTGGTTATCTTTGCGGAAATTAATTGTTTAGAATGACTATTAAAGAAAAACAGCAGGAAATAATCGACGAATTTGCTTTTCTTGAAGATTGGGAGCAGAAATATGAGTATATCATAGATTTGGGTAAAGAGCTGAAAGGACTTTCAGAAGATAAAAAAATCGATGAAAATTTGATTAAAGGTTGTCAAAGTAAGGTGTGGATTGATGCTGAATTTAAAGATGGAAAATTATTTTTCAATGCAGATTCAGACGGAATTCTTCCAAAAGGAATCGTTTCTTTACTGGTAAGCATCTACAGCGGTCATTCTACCCAAGAAATCCTGGATTCTGATTTTGAATTTATTTCTGAAATCGGGCTACAAGAGTTTTTGTCGCCTTCCAGAGCTAATGGATTGATGGCGATGACAAAGCAAATTAAATTTTATGCAGTCGCATATCAACTGAAATCTTAGTTGTGACCAGAATTTTAGCATACCGTTTTTCCGCCTTTGGTGATGTCGCTATGACAGTGCCTGTTTTCCGTGAGTTTTTAGAACAAAACCCTGACGTTGAAATTGTAATAGTTTCACGAAATAATTTTGAGAGCTTATTTGCTGATATTCCGAATGTTATATTCCATGGGATTGACCTTGATGAGTATAAAGGTTTTTTTGGAATAAGACGATTGGGAAAAGAATTATTAAAGCGCTATAATCCAGATTATATTGCTGATTTACACGATGTTATCCGTTCTAAAATATTAAATAAATTTTATGTAAGAAAAGGTTTAAAGGTTTTTAAAATCAACAAAGGGAAAGAGGAAAAAGAAAACCTGACTGATATTTGGAATTTAGATAAAATTCAACTTAAAAGAACAGTAGAACGCTATGCGGATGTTTTTCGTGACATGGGGTTTAAGGTTGAGCTTTCACATCAGTTAAGACCAAAATTTACTCAGAAATTGGGAATTGGTTTTGCACCTTTTGCTCAACATACAGGAAAAATGCTTCCTTTGGAAAAATCTTTTGAGCTTGTAAAAATTTTAGCAGAAAAACATACCATTTACTTTTTCGGAGGAGGAAAAAAAGAAACCGAAACTCTTGAAAGCTGGGAAAGACAAATCCCAAATACTCAAAGTTTAGCAGGAAAACTTAATCTTTCAGAAGAACTGAACAGGATTTCTCAACTTGAAGTAATGATTTCTATGGATTCAGCTAATATGCATTTAGCCAGTATTGTAGGAACTCGTTGTATTTCGGTTTGGGGGTCAACTCATCCGTATGCCGGATTTTTAGGTTTCGGACAAAGCGAAAATGATGTTGTTCAGATTAATGACCTTACGTGTAGGCCTTGTTCGGTTTTTGGTGATAAAGAATGTTACCGTGGCGATTGGGCGTGTCTGGAGGAAATTAATGTGCAACAGATTATAGAAAAAATATAGCAGAATGAAGATTTCTGTGTGTATTCCGGTTTATAATTTTGATATAAGGAATCTGGTTGCTGCTCTTCGAAAAGAAATTCAAACGCATCAAATAGAAGCCGAAATTATCCTTATTGATGATGCTTCAGACAATCATTTCAATGAAATCTACAAAGAAGCTTCAGTTTACGCAAATCAGTTTATTTTCCTCGATAAAAATATTGGAAGATCTAAGATTAGAAATTTATTTTTAAAGCATACAAAAGGAGATTATCTGCTTTTTTTGGACTGTGATGCTAAAATCGATACCACTGATTTTCTTAAAAATTATTTACAGGAAATAGAGCAGAATAGGGGAGTAGAAGTTATTTACGGTAATTTCAAAATAGATTCTGCTTATTCAAAAACGTTACGAAACAAATATTCTGTAGAAAGAGAAATTTTTTCTGGTGACCGAACCTCAGATTTTTCTGTTTTTAAAACAGTCAATTTTATTATTCAGAGAGATACTTTTATAAAATTTCAATTTGATGAAACTTTAGCCAATTATGGTTACGAAGATTATGTTTTTGCCAAAAAAATGGAACTGAATCATGTAAAATTTTCAGCAATAAACAATCCTGTAATTCATGTTGACGATACTCCCAATGAGGTTTTCTTATCTAAAACAGAAACTGCTATGAATTCTTTGTTTCAGCTTTCTCAACTCGTGGAAAATGAAAATTATATTAAGGATATTAAAGTGTTGAGGATGGCAAGAAAAATAAAGAATCTTGGTTTTTCTAAACTTTTTATTTTTTTATATAAAGGATTAGTTAAAAAGATAATTCTCAAAAATTTACTGTCTGAGAATCCGAATGTAAAATATTTAGATATTTACAAACTGACTTTGCTTCTGCAAAAAATGAGATAATAGTAAAATAAAAAACTCTCAGAAAAATCTGAGAGTTTTTGTGGGCCCTGAGGGATTCGAACCCCCGACCCTCTGGGTGTAAACCAGATGCTCTGAACCAACTGAGCTAAGAGCCCTAAATTTTTTAAAGGTTTTAGGAACCTTTGTGGGCGATGAGGGATTCGAACCCCCGACCCTCTGGGTGTAAACCAGATGCTCTGAACCAACTGAGCTAATCGCCCCTTGCAACGTTATCGTTGTTTAGAGTGGTGCAAATATACGACTTATTCGCAATTCTCCAAATTTTTTTCTAAAAAATCTCCAACAACAAAGTTGCTTCCACCAATAAAAATCATTTCTTCTTTTGTACATTGTTGTTTTGCAGAAAGATAGGCTTCTTGTACCGAATCAAAAATTTTATAAAAAATTTTTGCGTCAATCAACAAATCTTCATAATCTTTAGGATGTCTTCCTCTGTTGATGGATGGTTTTGCAAAATAAAATTTAGAATTTTCAGGAAGTAGAGTCATTACATCATCTATTTTTTTGTCATTCACAAAACCTAAAACGATATGCTTGTGTTTTTCAATAGAATTTAACTGCTCAAAAACAGACTCTAAACCGGCCTGATTGTGTCCTGTATCGCAAATAGTCAAAGGATTTTGGGAAAATTCAAACCAACGACCGATAAATCCGGTGTTTTGATGAACGGTTAAAAGTCCGTTTTCAATATTTTCATCTGAGATAGGGTAGTTTAGTTTTCTCAATCCTTCAATTAAGCCTACAACGACTTTAATGTTTTTATTTTGATAGTTACCTTTCAAATCAGATTTTAGCTCGGTTTTTAATAAAGTAGCATCAATAAACGGAGCGTTTTCTTTAGCTGCTTTGATTTTAATGATGTTTTTTACTGTTTCATTATCGTCTCCAAAAACTATTGGGGTGTCAGCTTTTATAATTCCTGCTTTTTCATAGGCAATTTCTTCAATGGTGTCTCCAAGAATATTCTGATGGTCGAGTTGCACATTCGTAATTGCCGTAATCAGAGGTTTAATAATATTAGTTGAATCTAATCTTCCGCCCAAACCAACTTCAATAATCGCAAAGTCAACTTTTTGCTGAGCAAAATATTCAAATGCCATAATGGTCGTAAATTCAAAAAAAGAAGGGAGGATATCTTCCGGAAGTTTTTGTAGTTTTAAAATAAAATCGTAGACAAATTCTCTGTCACAGTTTTTACCGTCAACTTTTATACGTTCTGTAAAGTCAATAAGATGTGGCGAATTGTACAAACCAGTTTTGTAGCCTGCTTCCTGAAGAACAGAAGACAACATGTTGCTGGTAGACCCTTTTCCGTTGGTTCCGCCAATATGAATGCATTTTATTTTATCTTGTGGATTATCAAAAAAAGCGCAGAGTCTTGTTATATTTTCAAGTCCGGGTTTGTACGCTTTCTCTCCATCTATTTGATAGTTTGGCGCCTGAACGAAAAGCCATTCTACGGCTTCCTGATATTGTGCGTTTGTCATGGTACAAAATTCTCAAAACTTTCATTAAAATGAAACAATAATTTTCTAAATCTGTAACTTTTTTGTAATCTTAGCGTCTAATGCTAAAAAAGCCAACCAAGGAATCGTTGTTTAAAGACTTTCTCGTAGAAAAATGCTCTTAAAGATAGCTACTCCATTTGAAAAAAAATAAAATATTTCCTTATGAAAAAAGTTTTGACGATTGTTTTGGGATTAGCCTTTGCGGGATTAAATGCTCAGCAGAAATGGTCTTTGCGTGAATGTGTAGACTATGCGGTAAAGCACAATCTTCAGGTGATACAGAATGAATATTCAAAACAGATTCAGGATTCTAATCTTAAAATTTCTCAAAAAAACTATCTTCCTTCTGTAAGCGCAAGCATGGGAAATAATGTGAGTTTCGGACAAGCTTCTTTAGGAACGACAAGTATCCGAAACGATCAATTCAGTAATTCGGCAAACATTGGAGCTGATATTTTAATTTACAATAATGGAAGGCTTGAAAAAACAATCAGAAAATCTCAGTTTGATGTAGAAGCAAGTCAGTATGATATTGAAAACATTAAAAATGATATCTCGCTTCAGATTGCTCAGCAATATTTAACGACTTTACTGAACAAGGAAATTGTGAAAATTTCTCAAAGTGCCACAGAAAATGCAAAAAAGCAGTATGACAGAGCAAAAATAACGACTGAAGTAGGAACTACGGCTCAAACGATTATGGCGGAAGCAGAAGCAGCTTGGGCAAGAGAAAAGCAAAATTTAAAAACGGCAGAAATTAATGTTGGAAGAAGTTTGTTTGCTTTGGCACAGTTACTTCAGTTAAAAGATTACAAAGATTTTGACGTGGAAGATGTGGAAGTTGAGGATAAATTGACTCCTCAGTTAATTTCTGTAGATGATGTGCTAAATATCGCTTACGAAAGTCAACCACAGATAAAAGCTGCGCAAATAAGAATAAAATCGGCGGAAGCTCAGACAGAAGTCACCAAAACGTCTTTCTGGCCAACCCTTACTGCGAGTGTAGGAGTTGGAACTTTTTATAGGAATTTATTGAATAAAAGGTATGATGAATTTGGAAATGCCGCAAAAGAGCCTGGTTTTTTCCAGCAGTACAAGGATAACTTTGGGCAACAAGGTGGAGTGAGTCTAAATATCCCGATTTTCAATAAAGGGATTACAAAACTTCAGGTAGAGCAGTCAAAAATTAATGAAAATATTGCTAAAACTACCTTAGACCAACAAAAACAAACGTTAAGACAAAGTGTACAGCAAGCTCAGTTTGATGCAGATGCTAACTATGAAATATATCTTGCGGCAGAAGAAGCTGCAAAAAGCACCAAGTTGGCGATGGATTTTGCAGACAAAAGTTACACAGCAGGCCGTACGACAATTTATGATTTGAATATTGCCCGAAACAATTATGCCAATGCGCAAGGTTCTGTGGAACAGGCAAAATTTAATTATCTTTTCAGTCTTAAATTATTGAGGTTCTATTCAGGGATTCCGCTAACTTTGTAACATGTCTATTCAGTCTTTAGAAAAATATTTACCTCAAAATACACTTTTGTATTTAAGGAAATGGTTTTCAGATTATTCTATTCACATAAAAGTTACTAGAAATCGAAATTCGAAGCTTGGGGATTACCGGAAATTACGTGATCATTCGCACGAAATTACCATCAATTCTACTTTAGCTCCGCAACTTTTCTTTTTTGTATTAACCCATGAGTTGGCTCATCTTATTGCTTTCGAGAAATTCGGAAGGAGAATTGCTCCTCACGGTACCGAATGGAAACATACCTTCAGGCAAATGCTTTTGGAAAGTGTAGGTGTTTATGAAGAAGATTTAAAACCCATTATTATTAAATTTTCGCAATCTCCAAAAGCCAATTTTATGGCAAGCCCAGATTTGGTAAAATATTTTCATATTGAAAATCAAGATGATGATGAGGTTTATGTAGAAAAGCTTTATAAGGGCGAAAATTTCATCTATCGAAGCGAAAAGTATTTGTTGGAAGGTCTTATTAAAAAAAACTATCTTTGTGTGAATTTGGTTACGGGACGAAAATATTCTTTCAAACCTTTGGCCAGGGTGAAAAAATGCAGTTAAATATGTTAAAATCAGATAAATACTGTGTGATTATGGCAGGAGGAATCGGTAGTAGATTCTGGCCTCTGAGCACACAAAAATTCCCCAAACAATTTCAGGATATTCTAGGAACTGGCCGTACCATGATTCAGCAGACGTATGACAGAATCAGTAAAGCTATTCCTAACGAAAATATATTTGTAATAACCAACAAAGAGTATGTAGCGCTTTCTCATCAGCAGTTACCAGAAATTCCTGAGGAGAATGTGGTAGGAGAGCCTCTGATGAAAAATACCGCAGCTTGTAATCTGTACATGGCAAATAAGATTGCTGAAATTAATCCCAATGCTACGATGATTGTGCTTCCTGCAGATCATTTAATCTTAAAAGAAGATGTCTTTTTAGAGAAAGTAGAATTGGCATTTAATATTGCATCAACTCATGATTATTTGGTGACTTTAGGGATTACACCGACAAGACCAGATACGGGTTATGGATATATTCAGTTTGTTGATAAAAAAGATTCAGACTATTATAAAGTTAAAACATTCACCGAAAAACCGATTCTTGAAATTGCTAAAAGCTTCCTTGAAAGTGGAGATTTCCTTTGGAATGCCGGAATTTTTATATGGAATGTAAGATCTATTCATAAAGCTTTTGAAACGTTTCTTCCGGAAATGACTCAGCAGTTTACAGCTTGTGAATACAATGCTGAAGCTGAACTAAGCTGTATAGAACTTATTTATCCTAAAATTCAGAAAATATCAATAGATAACGGGATTTTAGAAAAAGCTAAAAATGTACATGTAATTCCTGCTGATTTAGGCTGGAGTGACCTTGGAACATGGACTTCAGTTTTCGAAAACAGCGATAGAGACCAAAATGAAAATGCAGTCAATATCAAAACGGTGCTTACCTACAATTCTACAGGGAATATTGTTCATGTGAAAAACAATAAAGCAGTTGTAATAGACGGTTTGAAAGATTTTATCGTTGTAGATACAGATAAAGTATTGCTAATTTGCCCGAGAGAGCACGATCAGCACATTAAAGAATACGTTTTAGATTTAAAAAGCCTTAAAAAAGGAGAGAAATTTATGTAACTATTGGCATAGTTTCTGTCCGCATTTCAAGCTATGAAAAAAATTACAACTTTTACTTTTCTTTTTATTTTTTTCTTTTTGGGAATCTCTGTTTTTTCTCAGGAAAAGAAGAAATTCTCAAATATTGATAGTGTTTTGGGCAAAATTATTCCCAATAGCAAAGTTGATTTTTGGGTATTGGTTAATAACAGCTATGGCAAAAATAAAGAAGTAAAAGTCTCAGGAACCAAACAGGATTATCTTCCTCAATTTGTGGGATTTAATTTCAGGCCGGGACAAGAAAGTTTTTATTATATTGTTTCTTCTGTAGGAGGAAAGATAAGTTATTTAACTGATTTAAAGGAATTAAAAGAGTTTATCGGAAAGATTGACAATGTTGAAGAAGCTGCGTTGTCGGCTGTTTTAGAAGGCTATTTTATCGATGAGCAATTCGTAGATATTGCAGCCAATTACAACGAAGATAAAACCAATTATTATCTTAATCTAGGAAAGATTACTTCAAAAGAATGTCCTTATCAGAAAACACATTTTACATTAACGGTCAATAAATCTACGGGGGTAATTTCAGATATTAAAGATAACGGAACTTACATCGAAGTTTATACTAAAAACTGTACAAATAACCCACGTCTTTTAAAAATAGAAAAGAAAGAAGAACCTAAAAATGAGCCTAAAAAGCAACCTGCCAAAAAAAGAAAATAATTTCTACGAAACAGAAAGAGTTTTGATTCGTCCTGTTTCTGTAGATGATGCTGATATTATTTTTCAGCTTTATAATATGCCTAATTTTATAAAGTTTATTGGGAATAAAAATATCAATTCTCTTTCTGATGCCGAAAATTACATTAAATCTAAATTTTTACCGCAAATAGAAAAATTAGGTTTTGGTAATTTTATTATTCTTTTAAAAGAAAATAAAACTAAAATCGGAAGTGTGGGAATCTTTGAAAGAGAAGGCTTGGATGTTGTAGATATTGGGTTTTCTATCCTTGAAGAATATGAAGGTAAAGGTTTGATGTTTGAAGCTGCTCAGAAATTAAAAACTCTAGGAATGGAAGAGTTTGGGTTACATAAAATTTCGGCAATCACTTCAAAAGACAATTTTTCGTCTCAAAAATTAATTGAAAGATTAGGATTAAAATTCCAAAAAATGGTGACAATCCCAAATGACCCGGAAGAGTTGATGTATTACGAAACAGAATAGCTAAACACTAAAATCACAAATGTTTTCACGAATTAGCACAAGATATTTGTGAAATTAGTGAAAACATTCGTGCAATTCGTGTTTAAGACTTATCCCTCCAAAATCTGCGCCGCCGCCGTTTTAGAAGTTACTTTTTCAATTACTCGTGTGCAAATTCCATTTTCATCGAAAATAAAAGTGGTTCTCACGATTCCCATATAGGTTTTACCAAACGTTTTTTTCTCCTTCCAAACGCCAAATTTCTCAATAACATCACGGTTTTCATCTGCCATTAAATCGTAAGGAAAAGAAAACTTGCTGTGGAAGTTTTTCTGTTTTTTTACAGAATCTCCACTAATTCCCAAAAGTTGAAATCCTGCTTTTTCCAATTCCGAATAATTATCGCTTAAATTACACGCTTCAACAGTACAAGTCGGAGTGCTGGCTTGAGGATAAAAGAAAATGACTAATTTTTTTCCAAGCAATTTTTCAGAATTAATGGTTTCTCCGTCCTGATTTATTCCTTCAAATTGTGGTAGTTTGTCTCCAACTTTCAACATAATGATTTATTTTTGTTCAAATTTAATGGTTAAATGACAAAAAAGCAAAGAGCTACACTCGTTCAGGAAGAATTGGAAAAATTATATCCTGTTGTTCCTATTTTTTTAGACCATACAGATGTTTATACGCTAATGGTTGCTGTTGCACTTTCAGCGCAAACTACCGATAAGAAGGTAAATGAGGTAACTCCAGAGCTTTTTGCGGTAGCAGGAACACCACAGAGAATGGCAAAACTGAAGGATTTTGAAATTAAAGAACTCATCAAAGAAATCGGACTTTCGAATACAAAAGCTAAGAATCTGAAAAAAATGGCAGAGCAACTTTTGGAAAAACATGATGGAGTTGTCCCTCAAACCTATGAAGAACTTGAAGAATTGGCAGGAGTAGGGCATAAAACAGCTTCTGTAGTCATGAGCCAAGGCTTCGGATTTCCTGCTTTTCCGGTCGATACACACATTCACAGATTAATGACGCAATGGAAGCTCACTTCCGGGAAAAATGTAGTAGAAACGGAAAAAGATGCCAAAAAATTATGGAAAGAAGAGTTTTGGAATAAACTTCACTTACAGATTATTTTTTATGGAAGAGAATACTCCCCGGCAAGAGGAAAAGGAGAGAAAGATTTCATCACTAAAATGATGTTTGAGAAGTAATCAAATACGTTTATCCCTCTTGAAATTCCCCTCCATTGGAGGGGTAGCGAAAAATCTTCGATTTTTTGACGGGTGGTTTCCTACAATAATTTATTCCAATACCACATCCAACAACCTTCTATGATAATTAATCTGTCCCAAATGATATCCTAAATGCCCAAACAAGTGAATCAGAAAATACTCTGTGGTCATTGGATATCCTAAAGCTTCAATAGGATAGTCTTTTTTTAAATCTTCATCAGAAACCTTGTCAAGTGAAGAGTGCACAACCTCAATGGTTTTTTCAATTTGTTGAATCAATTCGGTTCTTGGAATGTTTTTTAATGAAAATTCAAGCTCTCGGTTTCTGATATAACCAGTATTTCCCAAAGTTGCTCCTATAAAATGATTGATGTTTCCAACTAAATGAAGCGACAAGTTTCCTGCAGAATTTAAAATGTTTTTATCAATTTCCCAGATGGTTTCTTCGTTTTGATAGGCTTCTATTTCTTTTTTTAATTGATTTAAATCTCTTGTAAACAATGATTTTATACTTTCTGTCATAATTACATTTAAATTTTAATGAAAAGATAATCTTCAATAATTAAAAAGACGGTCTGCTTTGTAAGCAAACCGTCTCAGTTTTATATTTTTTACTTCTGCTTCGTCGCCCAAAGCTCCATCTTTCTATTCAAAACATCTAAAGGAAGACAACCTTGGCTCAAAACTTCATCATGGAACTTTGCCAGATTAAATTTATCGCCCAATTCTTTCTGATACTTTTCCCTCAATTCTCTTATTCTTAAAGAACCAATTTTATACCCTAAAGCCTGTCCTGGCATTGCCATGTATCGCTCAACTTCTGCAGTTGCTCCAGCTTCATCGTAGGCAATATTATTTAAAAAATAGGTGATTGCTTCTTCTCTCGTCATTTTTCCGGTGTGAATTCCGGTGTCAACTACCAAACGAACAGCACGAAGCATTTGGTCGCTCAAATAGCCCATTTTTTGGTAAGGGTCTGTATATAATCCGAATTCTGGGCCTAAAGTTTCACAATAATGCGCCCAACCTTCACCATAAGCTCCAAACCAGCCGAATCTCATAAACTTAGGAAGTTTTGTATTTTCCTGTTGTAGAGAAACCTGATAGTGATGTCCTGGAATCGCTTCGTGTAAAAATAGAGATTCCATTCCTGAAGTAACGTTGAATTTTGAAGGGTCGGGAAGTGGCATATAGAAAATTCCCGGTCTTTTTCCGTCGGGAGTTCCCTGGATATATTCTGCACTTGCGCTCGCTTCTCTGAATTTTTCGGTCTGTCTGATTTCAAATTTAGTCTTTGGCGTTACACTAAACATCGTTTTCAACTTCGGAGTTATTTTAGCTAAAATTCCGTTGAAACCATCCAAAACTTCTTTTGAGGTTTTATAAGGCATCGCTTTAGAATCTGTTTTTACAGAATTAATAAACTCTTCAAGTGTTCCTTTAAAACCGACTTGTTGTTTCACTTTTTCCATTTCACCACGAAGCATAGCAACCTGCTGTAGACCAATTTTATTAATTTCTTCAGGTGTTTTATTGGTGGTTGTCCAGCTTTTAGCGTAATATTTGTAGATATTATCTCCTTTAGGTAAGCTGTTGTATCCGTCTGTTTCTCTAGCTTTTGGTAAATATTCTTTCTCTAAAAATTCACCCATTTTCGTATAAGCAGGGATGATATTTTTTGTAATAGCATCTTTATATAGGTTGGTCAGTTTCTCCTTTTGCTCTTTGCTGAAACTTTTCGGGAAGTTTTTTACGGGACCATAGAAAATATTCTTTTCAAAATCTGGAGTGATAATTTCTTCTGCTCTCATTTGAGGAATCATTTTTACCACTAACTTTCTTGGAAGAACTATCTTGTTATTCATTCCCTCACGGAAATTATCTGCTGCAGCATTCATCCATACAGGAAATTTTTCCATTCTTTTTAACCAGTCTTCGTAATCTTTTTCTGTGTTGAACGGCTGGCTTCCCTGTCCGCTTCCATATAACGGAAAGTTCAAAGGTAACCCTGTAAACTGGCTGAAAGGAATGTATTCGGGATGATATTCGTAAGCTTCAATTTTATCTTTCAACGTAAAAATCAATACATCATAGACTACTTTGTCTTCATCTGAAAGGCTTTTGTAGTCTACATTTTCAAGTTGTTTCTGAATAGAATTATAAAAGGCAATTTCACCCAAAATAAAATCTTTGTCAATATTAATCGGAAGTTGGTCATTGTACCTCAAATCTCCTTGTGAAGTAGCTTCTAAAGGATAAAGTTTTAGATATTGCTCGTAATAATTAGACGCAATAGAATCTATATTGGTAGGCGTAACTTTCGTTAATGGTGAATCTGATTTTTTGCATGATGAAATGCTTACTGCTATGCCGATACCGACAATGGTTTTAAATAAAATATTTTTCATGGATAATCTTTATTCTTTATTGGTCACACAGAATGCAATGGTTGTTAAAAAATTTGTTTCAGCATTTTATGGAATTGAATAGATAACAAAAATAGCCAATATTGTCATTAAATTTGGCTTAAATAAAGATTTTAATAAAAATAATTTTCAAAATATTTTTCAGATTCGTACATTTTTTTATCTTTGCCTAAAGCATTTAACAATCATAGTATTACAGCTCTTTTTTAAGAAATAATGAAAGGGATTTTAAAAATTTACCATCCAGACGAAACACTAAAATACAATATAAAAAGCTCTTATTGCAAGGCTGTTTATAGTAATCAAAAACACTTTCTGGAAGTGGAAGTCGTTACAGATGACGGCTTAGATCATGTAGATGATGATTCTCTGCAGTATAATTTTCCTCAGCTTTCTCTGGAGATCATTGATTTTCCTATAGATTCTTCAGAAATTGAAGGAAAAACATTCGAAATCAACGATTCAGATGATGAGGTGTATACCGAGGTCAATCTGTTTGATGATGAAGATGCCTTCATTTATGATAACGAACTTTGTTTTGAGAAAAACGATGCAGATGAGCTTCTGGTCATTTGGAAAGGAACGATTGATGATTTCTACACGGGTTCTGATACCCCAATTTCTTTCAGACTGAAATGCGAATTTAAGCAAGATGAAATAGAGGTCGGCGAAGACTAATCGCTGCTCAAAATATAAACGACAAATTTCTTTTCAAATATTTTTTTGGAAAGAAATTTGCTTTTTAAGACATTATTAGATTTGGAATGTGTTTTTTAAGCTTATTTTAAGATAAGTATTAATAATATTCCGTTATTTTTGTCGTTTAAAAACCATTATAAAATAATCAATTAATGCTGCTAACAGAACTTACTCAGATTTTATTTGCACAGGTCGCTGTACCTACTATACCTGTAGAAAAGCTTGAATTTTCTTTTTGGAATATCCTTTTTCATGGTGGTATCTTCGCTAAAATAGTGATGGTAACTGTTTTGCTATTAGGAGTTTTCTCTGTTTATCTATTTTTTGAAAGATTTTTCTTTATTAAAAGAATGACTTCAAAAACAGATTCTAATTTTATGAATAACATTGAAGACTTTATTCGAGATGGAAAAATAGAAGCTGCAGCAGATTATTGCAAAACACAGAATTCACCAGAATCTAGAATTTTAGAAAAAGGAATTTCAAGATTGGGAAGGCCGGTTTCTGATATAGTAAGCGCGATGGAATCTCAGGCGCAGATTGAGGTTGCCAATATGGAAAAAAACCTGAATCTTTTAGCGGTTGTACCAAGTATTGCACCGATGTTGGGGCTTTTGGGAACGGTAATCGGGATGATTATTGCGTTCTTTGATTTATCACATGCTGAAGGTGCTTTTTCACCGAAAACGTTGTCTGAAGGTATTTATACCGCTCTTGGGCAAACAGCTGTTGGTTTGGCAGTGGCAATTCCGGCAAACTTTTTCTACAATATTTTGCTGACAAGAATTGATAAGTTCGTTTTGAGAAGTCAGAATGTTTCAGGAGAATTTTTAGATATTATCAATAAACCTTTATAATTTCTAACAGATGAAAATTCAGAGAAGAAATAAAGCGCATCCGGAATTCAGCTTAGCAGCAATGACAGACGTTATCTTGCTGATGTTGATTTTCTTTATGATTACCTCTTCAGCGGCTAATCAGAGTGCAATTGATGTAAAACTTCCACAAACAGGAAGTATAGACAATAATATTCCGAATCCGATGACGGTAAGTGTAAAACCAGACGGATCGTATTTTATTGATGATAAACCTGTAAGTCGAGAATTGGTAGAGCAAACAATCGTTGCAGATCTTCAGAGCAAATCGGCAAAGTCATTTACCATAAGAGCAGATGAAAGCACCATGCACAAAGACGTGGTTTTCTTAATGGAAATTGCAGAAAAATATAAATTTAATATTGCGATTGCAACAGTTAAAGAATAATCAAAAATGAGAGGGTATACGATAAATAGGGCCGAAGAAAATAAAGATAAGATAAAAAGTGCAGTACTTTCTATCCTTATTTGGTCTGCTATTTTGTTATTCGTTTTCATTTATAAAATGGAACCTACTGAGCGGGAAAAAGAACCTGAGGTGATTACTACCATGCTCGTTAACTTTGGAGATAACCGAAATGGAGCCGGAATTGAAGAACCGGCGAACCAAGAAGGTAGTTTGGCTGCAAAGGCTATAGAAACTGCTCCAGAGCCGACTGAAAGTGTTGTTTCTGAGCCTAAAACGGTTATTGTTCCCGATCCAAAACCTGAATCAAAAAAAACGGAGGTTAAAGACAAAATTATTACAGGAACGAATACCAAAGTTACTGCTCCGAAAAAAGAAGATTCAAAAATTGATAAAAAATCAACGGCAAGCTCGACGACGAAAAGCACAAAAGGTTCTGCAACAACAGCCAATTCTAAAACAAGAAATGGTGACGGAAAAGGAACTGCAGCTATCGGAAACCTAATTAAAGGCCGTGGAACAAAAGCCGGAAGCCAAGGAGCGGGTGAAGGTATCGGAAATAAAGGTGATCCATTAGGTGGTGACGGAAATGGCAACAGCAAAATCGGGATAGACAGAAAGCTTACAGATTATATTCCAGGAACTTATAACAGAGGAGGTGTTCAACCAAGTCATAATTGTACGGCAAGTGGCTCTATCACAATAGACTACGTTGTTGATAAAGCCGGAAACATTACTTCTGCGAAGCGCTCCAGAGGCATTTCAGATCCTTGCATCGTTTCCACATCGGTAGCATGGGTTAAGAAATATGTGAAAGCTGAAAAAGCCAGCGTATCATCCTCCGGAACTTACAACATCACCTTCTAAAAATACAAAAGCACTTTATTCAAGTGCTTTTTTTATGTCATTTATTCTGTTGATAATCGGAAGTGCAAAAATTCCGCTTGTCTGTAAATAGAGCTCGTAGAATGTTTTTGATTTGTCTAAAAAGTCATTATTGTTCAGAACTTTCCCGTTGTAATAGAAAAGATTTCCAAGCATCTCGTAATAATCTTTGTGGTCTCTTTCCTGTCTTTCTTTTACGATTTCAATCACCTTTTCTTTTGGTTTTGCCGAAAGTTCTTGAAAGTCAATTTTAAAAATATCTTTCATTAAAGAATCAAAATCGAGTTCTTTCTGCATTAAACTTTCTTCAGGCTTGTCTAAAATCAGTTTTTCTAATGCTTGAGTTAACTGACGTATTAGTCTTAATGTGAATTCTTTATCTGTAATCATTTTTTTATGAAATATTAAAAGTTTAAATAATCTTCTGTTTGTGTTAATTCGCTCCACCTCGCCGAAAGAAATTTTGCATAATCAGCTGAAGAAATCCCATAAGTTCCAAGAGAATGTCCATCATTAACTTCTACTAAGAAAATTTCTCCATTTTCATCTATACCAAAATCTAAAGCATATGAATTAGGCTGGAGTGTAAATTGGCTAATTGCATCTTTTACCAGCTCGATATCAATTTTAGTATCCCAATCACCTTTATATCTTCGGATGTCTAAAATCTCCTTATATCTAATAAAACATCTCCATTCCGTCTTGAAATTTACAAGCTCTGAGCACCATATTAGAGTGTCTCTTTCATTATCGATTAAACCTAAAAAATCCATTTCATTTTTAATCACTTTCCCTGCAAATAGTTTTGTTTCTATTTGAGGTTTAATGAAAATATTCCATTCTTTTTTATTGAATATTTCATTAATAGTTGAGCTCCAAATTTGTCTTTTTAAAAAAGGCTTTAATTCTTCGGGATAGTCTATTTCTTTATTTTGGCGAATAATATTTAAATTTTGCAAACGTCTTCTGACATTTCCAATTCCGCCAACAATTATATTTTCTGGATTTTTATCTGAAATTTCATCAACATCAACAAATTTTTTAATTTCAAATCCAAATTTCTTAAATCCTTCATAGGCTATAAATGCGTTGACATTATAAAACTCGCCGCTTTTTTCAGTTTGAATATACGCTTTCATAATATTTAAGCAAAAAACAAATACGCCAATCCAATTGCGGTAATCACACCCACCAAATCAGCCAAAAGCATAGCAATTACGGTATATCTTGTATTCTTTACAGCTACTGCTCCGAAATAAACTGCAATTACGTAAAACGTCGTGTCTGAGCTTCCCTGAAGAACTGCTGCCAATTTACCCTGGAAACTGTCTGCTCCAAAGGTAGCCATTGTGTCAACCATCATTCCTCTTGCTCCAGAACCTGATAAAGGTTTGATTAATGCCGTCGGAAGGCCGTCTACAAAGCGTGAGTCTAAATGGGCAACATTGGCAACCCATTTCATTCCATCGATAAGAACGTCGAAAACGCCTGAAGTTCTTAGTAAAGAAATTGCAATTAGCATTCCTACCAAATAAGGGATAATTTTTACACAGGTCCAGAAACCCTCTTTTGCCCCTTCAATAAATGCATCAAAGACATTAATTTTTTTATAAACAGCTCCTAAAACAATGGCAATGAAAATAAATAAAATTAAACCATTGCTTAAAACTTTGCTGAAATCATCCAGTTCATTCTTGCTCAATTGTACTAAATAAACGACCAAAAGTGCTATCAAGGCTGAAATTCCACCCACGTAAGCAAGAACTACAGGTTTTAATAAATTTATTTTTTGGTATAATGAAACGAAAATCATGGCTGCTAAAGTGGCTGCAAATGTCGCAATCATACAAGGTAAGAAAATATCAGTCGGTGTTTTTGAGCCCATTGAAGCTCTGATGGCAATAATCGAAACCGGAATTAGAGTCATTCCCCCAGCGTGAAGACACAGGAACATGATTTGTGAATTGCTTGCGGTATCTTTATTTGGATTCAAAGTTTGTAAACTTTCCATCGCTTTTAGTCCAAAAGGGGTTGCAGCATTGTCTAAACCTAAAAGATTGGCACTAAAATTCATCAGCATATGACCAAACGCAGGATGGTTTTTCGGAATTTCAGGAAATAATTTTGAAAAAAATGGCTGTATCAATCGGCTTAAAAGATTGATTCCTCCTGCTTTTTCGGCAATACTCATGAAGCCCATGAATAAGGTCATAATTCCAATTAAACCAAGGCAGATTTTAACGGCAGTTTCAGAAGTTCCAATGACGCCGTCTGCTTCCTGAACTCGATAAACCTGTACATTTTGTTTTAAAGAATCTGTTTTATAATGAATTCTACGGTCTGCAAAATCATTTTTTTTCATCAAACTGTCTCGAATAATAGGAGAGAGGCTGTTGGTTTTTTGTGTTGCAATCTGCACCGTATCACCGCCTTTTCCAACTACCATATCGTTGAAAATGGTTTTGTAGTGGCTTGATGAGATGTATTTTATACTTGCAATAGTAATGGCAATGATGATGAAAGCTGACCAAATTCTGCTGAGAACCATTTAGATTAAATTAATTGTTTAAACTTAGTTAAAAAAAAATTAAACGACAAAGCTCTAATTTAATTCATTAGAACAATTTAGATTTAGGAGTTGAATGATTGAAATTTAGAACACATTAGAATGGAAAATCAAAGTGAACTTTAATTATAGCTATTAAAGCTTAAAAATACTTAAGTGTTTGAATTACTTTTCATCCAAATAAACCAATTCTCCTTCAAAATTATCATTCAGACTCTTCAGAATTTTAGCATTGGCAGTTTTCTTTTGTAATTCTTTAATAAAAAAGCTTTTTTCGAAAAACTGGCGGTGGATTCCCGGTAAAATTTCCATGAAATAATCCATTCCTATTTTGTTATTGTGAAGATCCATTTTGGTTTCCAAAGGCTCATTCGGAAATAATTCTTCGTGAAGGTCTGTGATTTTTTTGCAGAAATCTAATGCTTTTTCTGGAGATGAAACTTTACAGCAGTACATCATAATCGAACAACACCAAAGAGAATGCCTGAAAGCGTTTCCTTCGCCGTTTTTGGAGGCTGTTTTAGGATAGAGTTTCTGTGCTATAGAAAAGGCTTTTACCGTTGCATAGAAACTTAAAATAGAAAAAAGAGGATGGGGCAACACAGCAGATAAGAGTTTAAATATTTTCTTTAAACTCATAGATGTGATGGTGCTTAAAATCACTTTAAATGTCCTCATAATTTGGCTGCTGGCAGGTAGCTTATTGCTTTTGGCTTTTAAAAATAAATTATTGCCATTATTTAAATAAAAATCTCTCCCAAATTGAGAGAGATGATATGTTTTTTAGTTTAAAACTTAAGCTTTTACGGCTAATAAATTCACTGTTTTAGAAACAACTTCTTTAATTTCAGTTCTTTTTACAATAAAGTCTACAAAACCTTTTTCTTTCAAGAACTCTGAAGTTTGGAAACCTTCTGGTAAATCTCTACCGATAGTTTCACGGATAACTCTTGGTCCTGCAAATCCGATTAATGCTCTTGGTTCTGCCATGATGATATCTGCAGTCATTGCAAATGAAGCGGTAATTCCACCAAAAGTTGGGTCACAAAGATAGGCGATGTACAAAAGTCCAGCTTCTGAAAGCTGAGCCAATTTAGATTGTACTTTAGCCAATTGCATCAAAGAGTACGTTGCTTCCTGCATTCTTGCTCCACCAGATTGGCAAATAATCATGTAAGGAAGTCTTTTTTCGATACAATAATCAATTGCTCTTCTGATTTTTTCACCCATCACAGAACCTAAAGATCCTCCGATGAAAGCAAAATCCATACAAGAAACTACCATTTCAGTTCCATTTACGGTCCCTACTGCGTTTCTGATAGAATCAGTCAATTTTGTCTTTGCCTTAACTTCTTTTAGACGGTCGGTGTAAGATTTTGTATCTTTAAAATTAAGGATGTCTATACTTTCAACATTCGCATCAAGCTCAGTGAATTTTCCTTCGTCAAAAAGGATGTCGAAAAACTCTGCACTTCCTATTCTTACATGAAAATCGTCTTCAGGAGAAACATAATTGTTTTTCTTTAGTTCATCGTGCTCCACAACTTTTCCTGACGGAGTCTGATGCCAAAGTCCTTTTGGAACATCTTTTTTCTCGTCGGTTGAAGTGGTAATATTTTGTGCTTTTCTTTTAAACCAGTCGAATGCCATATTGTTAATTTGAAATTATTGATTTGAGATTTGAAATTAAGATTCATCATTAAACCTCAAATTTCAAATCTCAAATATCAAATTTGTTTTATTTATTTAAGCGTATTTACGTTATTTAAATCTTCAAATGCCTGAATCAATCTCTTAGAGAAAGTTTCTTCACCTTTTCTGATCCAAACTCTTGGGTCATAGTATTTTTTGTTAGGCTTTTCTTCTCCTTCAGGATTTCCGATTTGAGTTCTTAGATATTCTACATTTTCTACCATGTAATCTCTAACTCCTTCTGAGTAAGCGAACTGAAGGTCGGTGTCAATATTCATCTTAATTACCCCATAATCAATTGCTTCTCTGATTTCTTCTAAACTAGAACCTGAACCACCGTGGAATACAAAATTAATTGGTTTCTCTGCAGTTCCGAATTTCTCCTGAACAAATTTCTGAGAGTTATCTAAGATTTTTGGAGTAAGAACTACGTTTCCTGGCTTGTAAACTCCGTGTACGTTTCCAAATGCTGCTGCAATGGTAAAGTTATCAGAGATAGCCTTCAGTTTTTCGTAAGTGTAAGCGATATCTTCTGGCTGAGTGTACAATAAAGAGTTGTCTACACTAGAATTGTCTACACCATCTTCTTCACCTCCTGTAACTCCAATTTCAACTTCTAAAGTCATTTGAAGTTTTGCCATTCTTTCAAAATATTCAGCAGAAATCTCTAAGTTTTCTTCTAAAGATTCTTCAGAAAGATCAAGCATGTGAGAAGAGTAAAGAGATTTTCCTGTTTGCTTGAAGAATTCTTCGTTAGCCTCCATTAAACCGTCAATCCAAGGCAATAATTTTTTTGCTGCGTGATCGGTATGTAAAATTACTGTAGCTCCGTAAGCTTCAGCAAGGGTATGAATGTGTTTAGCTCCAGCGATACCACCTAAAATAGCTGATCTCTGAGCATCATTGCTCAATCCTTTTCCAGCGTTGAAAGAGGCTCCACCGTTAGAAAACTGAATGATTACAGGTGAGTTTAATTTTGCTGCAGTTTCCATTACTGCGTTTACGTTGCTAGAACCAACAACGTTTACTGCAGGTAATGCAAATTTATTTTCTTTAGCATATTGAAAAATATCTGTAACTAACTGACCTGTGGCAACTCCTGCCGGGAAAATTCTACTCATGTTTACTTTATTATAATATTAGGATATTTTTTTAAAATTCTTGTAAAGGTAATCAAATAAAAGAAATTACTAATTTCTTTTATCTCGGCCCCAAAGTAGCTTCTGACGGATGGTTTCGTAAAAGCTTAAATTATTGGGTTGCACCAATAATAACTGGAAGCTGGCTTTTTTTATGATTATTTCTTTATCGGTTTCAATATGAATTAATCTTGAATCTAATGAAAGAGAATATTGCGGAACCCTGCTTTCTACTTTAAATTTAATTTCTACCTTATCGTTGACTACTAAAGGTCTTACATTCAAGTTGTGTGGCGCAATAGGAGTGATGACAAAATTTTCGTTATTGGGAGAAATAATAGGTCCGCCACAGCTTAAAGAGTAGGCCGTAGAACCTGTCGGTGTAGAAACGATAACGCCGTCGCCCCAAAATACGTTTAAAAATTCATCATTAATATAAGAATCTACCGTCACCATTGATGTAGTTTCTTTTCTAGAAATTGTCACATCATTTAAAGCATACGGAAAAAATTCATCAGATTTTGGAGAAACTACTTCTATTACTGATCTTCGGCTGGTTTTCACATCACCTTTCAATATAGAATCTAGTTCTTTGAAAGCTTCTTCTTTGGTGAAACTTGCCAAAAATCCGAGTCTTCCGGTGTTGACACCCACGACAGGGATTTCAAGGTCTTCAATAAAGGTTAAAGAGTTTACAATCGTTCCGTCGCCACCAAAAGTGAAGAAAAGATCAACTTCTTTATCAATAAGATCCTGTTTATTGCCAAAAGTTTCAAAAATTTTAGAAAACTGAAGCGCTTCAACCATTTCGTCAAACAAAACAGATTTTACACCTCTGCTTTCCAATTCAGAAATAAATTTGCTTAAATATAAAAAAGTATCAAGATCTTTTTTCTGAGAATATATGGCTGCCTTCATATTATATTTCGATAAATTTTTGTAAAAAACCTAAACGGTCTTTGAAAAGATCTGTTTTCTCATCAGAATAGTATTTTTCTACAATTCTGTAATCATAACGGTCAAAAGTAGCATCAATTGAAGCTAAATTTTCGTTGCTGATTTTAATGGTGATGTGAATCACTTCGTCTGACATATAACTGATAAATCCGCCGTAAAACTTAGAGTTGTTACTCTCGACGATATTGGCAATTTCTGTCATCGAATATTTTCTTGCCGGAGTTTCTATGGTGAGAATAGCGCCGGTTTCCGAAAACAGAGGATATTTTGAAAAGGTTTGAAAAACATCATCACAACAAATGTAGCCCAGATATTTTTCGTTTTTATTAATCACAGGAATCACGTTGGCATTGAATGTATAAAACAAACGAATGCTATCCATGATATTATTATCTTCCAAAATCGCAAACCGCTCAATCTGATGTTCCAGATTTTTCAGAGCACCTTCTTCCTCATAAAGGAAGTCTTTAGCGATAGCTCCGTAAAAGTGGTGAGATTTTTTGATGAAAATATGCGAATATCCAAATGCTTCTAAGGTTACTCTAGCTGATTCGATAGAGTCAGTCAGATGAAAACACGGAAAATCTTTTGAGATATAGTCCTTGATAAACATGGTGCTAATTTATAAAATTTTAAACGAAACCTTTCTCTAAAATAGAAGTTATTTTTCAAAAAAGTAAAAAATCGAGTTTTAAAATTTGTTCGTAAAGAAAAAAAAAGTATCTTTGTCGCCTTTCATTTTTACTTTTTATTAGATTTATTTCAAACTGCACTGTCTTTTAGACAGACGCAGTTTTTTTATTTTAGGGCTTTTGTAAACTCCCACATCACGATTCCACCGCATACACTTACGTTTAAAGAGTGCTTTGTTCCGAGTTGCGGAATCTCAATAAATGAATCGATATTCTGCAAAGCTTCATCACTTATTCCTTCTACTTCATTACCCAAAATAACTGCATATTTTTTTGTTTTGTCGATGCTGAAATCTGTAATCATTTGACTGTTTGTTGTTTGCTCGATTCCAACAACTTCAAAACCTTGACTTTTTAAATCATCAATGGCCATATTAATATCTGTTTCATACGACCAGTCTACACTTTCGGTTGCTCCTAAGGCTGCTTTATGAATCTCTCGGTGTGGCGGTTGAGGCGTAATTCCACACAGAATAATTTTTTGAATCAAAAAAGCATCAGCCGTTCTGAAAGTTGCGCCTACATTGTGCATGCTTCTTATATTATCTAAAACGACTACCAACGGAATTTTTTCAACTTTTTTAAAAGTTTCTATATCTATTCTGTTGAGTTCTTCCAGTTTTAATTTATTTACCAAAATAATATTATTTCTTATTACAATTTACGATTTCTTCTCTATGAATGGATTTTTAAAATCCTTTTTAAAATAAACTTGTTTATTTCTTCATTAATTGTCATTTACTTAAAATCTTAATTTTCTTAATGTTGAAAATTCAAGTAGCTTATTTAAAATCTAATTTATTTTTTTTGCACCCATAATCTGGTGTACATTTTTCTCGATATTCTGAGCAATTGTTTCCATCGGGATATCATTTTCATCATTATTAAAAGGGTCTTCTATTTCCTCGGCAATCAATTCCAGACTCATCAAGACATAATATACAAAAACCGTCAGCGGAATCATAAAAAATCCAAGATTGATGACGTAAGCAATCGGTAACGCCAAAACATATAATATGATAAACTTTTTTATAAAAGAAGAATATGAATAGGGAATCGGCGTATTTTTAATTCTTTCACAGCCTCCGCAGACATCTAAAAATCCTGAAATTTGAGTGTCTAAGTATAACATTTCTACATCAGAAATTTTTCCTTCTTTTTTTAATTGGTGTAATTTGTGAGTTAAAAGAATCACCAGATCTGTCGGACCATGATTTCTTAAAGATTTTTCAATTTCAGAATAATCTTCATCCAGAGCCAATCTTGTAGATTCCTGAGAAAGATGTTTCGCTAGAAAATGCGGATAGTATTTTAAATAGCGAGCAATCTGGTTTGCAGAATCTCTGTCTTCTGAAAGAATAGTGTTTATTTTTATTGCGAAATTTCTTGTGTCATTTACCAGTTTTCCCCAAAGCTTTCTTCCTTCCCACCATCGGTCATATGCGGTATTGGTTCTGAAAACCAGCAATAAAGACAACACAAATCCTAATAAAGAATGAATTAATCCTACATTGCTTACTTTAGATTTTGCCGTTAAATGAAGGTACTCAACTTCCAAATATTGAATTCCATAGGAATAAATAGCCATCAAAATCATTGTTGGAAAAAGGATTTTCATGGTATCGCTTTTGTGTAAGCTGACCAATATTTTCAGGAAATGTTTAGTATTGTAAACTCTCATGGATGATATTTGTTTTGCAAAGATAAATTTTTATAAATTTCAAAAAAACACTATTTTTATTTTGTATTCAATTCAAAAACCCATGATTCTCGAAAACGTAGATGTTGTAGGCGAATCCGGATAAGGTTTTACGAGCTCAATGGGCAATTGTAAACAGAAATGGGTGTATAAAAAGCTTTAGAGGAATATTTAAGAATAATAAAATTTAAAACCTCACAATTTCACAAATGACAGATAATTTCACTTTTAAGAAACATATTTTGATTGTTGCAAGACAAAAATTGAAAGACACAAAAGTCTAAACCAGATTCTTGGGAACTCTAATCTTGAGCTCTGTAGATTTCCAGTATCTATGAAGTCATTTTCTGATTACCTTGATGTAGTTCAGTCTAAAAAACTATTTTCTCCATTTTACGAAACAAAAGGAAAGTATAATTTAAATCAAATTTTAGATTTTCATATTGATTGGATTGCAGAAAATAACTGTCTTTTTATTTTTGAAGAATTTCAGGAAGTTGAAGGTAAATTTGGTTTAGAAATATTGCGCATTATGATTAATAATTTAGAAAGTAATCATCAATCATCAACCAAAATAATAATGACTTTAGAAGATGAAACTGAATTGATTAATAGTCTTAATGAGACTGTACATAAAACCCAATATAAAACCAGAGCTCAGATAGTAGAAAGTAATTTACAAATTATTGCATTGTAAAATTTATATTTAAGTAAGTATATTAACGTAAATAACGGAGGTAATTGTTTGAATTTTTGATTTTAATGATTCGTTATTTATTTCACGCAAAGATTTGTTTTTCTACATATTTTACATTAAGAATCAAAGATGAATCAATGATTGATTTAATGAAGCTCATGCATATTCCAAGCTTAATCGACTTGTTCGATAATCTTTGCTCCTTAAAACCAAGACTATTTTAAATAAATCTTTGCGTTAAAAATATATCCTATAGCTGAAAATCAATAGAGAATGACCGAATTTACATTGTCTCATCAAAAATCCGTGAAAATCTGCGGAATCTGTGGGAGATTTAAAATCAACATTTCCCTCCTTCTTTTTTATTTCATACTTTTACAACCCAATTTTTAAGAACGATTTCAATGGCAAAGGCGACGAAGAAAGAGACCCCGTTAATGACGCAGTACAATACCATCAAGGCGAAATATCCTGATGCGCTTTTACTTTTCAGAGTGGGAGATTTCTACGAAACTTTTGGTCAGGATGCTGTGAGAACGTCTCAGATTTTGGGCATTGTTTTGACCAAAAGAGCCAACGGAGAAGGGCATATCGAATTGGCTGGTTTCCCGCATCATTCGGTAGATTCTTATTTGCCAAAATTGGTAAGAGCCGGGATTCGTGTTGCGATTTGTGACCAGTTGGAAGATCCCAAAACCGTAAAAGGAATTGTAAAACGTGGTGTTACAGAATTGGTTACTCCCGGAGTGACGTTCAACGATCAGGTTTTAAGTTCAAAAAAGAATAATTTTCTGCTTTCGCTTCATAAAGAAAAAGAAAAATACGGAATTGCTTTAGTTGATGTTTCCACGGGTGAGTTTTTGGTAAGTGAAGGCAATTTAGATAAGATTTTGCACATCATCAATACATTTGATCCGAGTGAAATTATTTATCAGCGAAGTGTACAGATTCCCGAACAGCTAAAGAATAAGAATGTTTTTAAACTGGAAGATTGGGCATACCAATATAATTTTGCTTACGAAAAATTAACGAATCAGTTTAAAACCAATTCATTAAAAGGTTTTGGGGTAGAAAATTTACCTTTGGCAATTACTGCAGCAGGAGCTATTTTTGCTTATTTGGTTGAAGATACTCACCACAAATTATTGGCGCACATTACCAAAATTCAGATTATTCCGCAGGATGATTATCTGATGATGGATCATTTTACGTTGAGAAACCTCGAAATCGTTTATCCGAGTAATCCGAAAGGAAAATCTCTTTTAGATATTATCGATAAAACGTCTACACCAATGGGCGGAAGATTATTGAGAAGAAGAATTATACTTCCCTTAAAATCTGTAGAAGAAATCGGAAGAAGGCTCTCTTTAATTGATTTTTTAAACGAAAATGAACAATTAAAATATGAGATTTCCCAATTATTGCGTGCTATTTCAGATTTAGACCGATTGATGGGAAAACTGGCGGCAGAAAAAATTTCACCTAAAGAATTAGGCTATCTGCGTCAAAGTTTAATCAATATTCATAAGATCAAAGAATTGTTGCGTCCGTTTGCGGATGTTTTGGCGTGGCTTGAACCGTTGAATTCTTTAGATGAATTAATTCAATTGCTTGAAAATCATCTGAATGAAGAGCTTCCAGTCAGTCTTGCAAAAGGAAATGTTATTAAACAAAATATTTCTGAAGAGCTCGACCATTTGAGAGGTCTGCAAAATAAAGGTCGTGGTTTTCTTGATGATATGTGTCAGCGTGAAGTAGAGCGTACCGGAATTACCAGTCTTAAAATTGATTTTAATAATGTTTTCGGATATTTTATTGAAGTAAGAAACACCCATAAAGATAAAGTTCCGAGTGAATGGATTAGAAAGCAGACGCTTGTAAATGCTGAAAGATACATCACTGAAGAACTGAAAGAGTACGAAAGCCAGATTCTGGGTGCTGAGGAAAAAATCAGTGTTCTTGAAAATCAGTTGTACCGAAAAGTTTGTGCAGATACGATGATTTATATCGATAGAATTCAGGAAAACTCAAGTATCATTGCACAGCTTGATGTTGCCGTAGGCTTCTCTGAATTGGCTGTTTCTGAAAGCTATACGAGACCTGTTTTGAACGATAGTTTTGGTATCGATTTAAAAGAAGCGAGGCATCCGATTATTGAAAACGCGCTTCCTTTAGGTGAAAAATATATTCCGAACGATATTTTCTTAGATAAAGATTCTCAACAAATTATTATGGTTACCGGCCCGAACATGGCGGGTAAATCTGCAATCCTTCGTCAAACGGCAATTGTTTGTCTGATGGCACAGATTGGAAGTTTTGTTCCGGCTAAACATGCAGAAATTGGGCTTTTAGATAAAATTTTCACCAGAGTAGGAGCGAGTGATAACATTTCGGCAGGCGAATCTACTTTTATGGTTGAAATGAATGAAGCAGCAAATATTTTGAATAATATTTCTGAAAGAAGTTTGATTTTATTAGACGAAATCGGGCGTGGTACATCAACGTACGATGGGGTTTCTATCGCTTGGGCGATTGCAGAATATCTTCATCAGCATCCAACTCAGGCAAAGACTTTATTTGCAACCCATTATCACGAGTTGAACGAAATGACCGTGAATTTTGAGCGTGTGAAAAATTTCCACGTTTCTATTCAGGAAAATAAAGGAAATATCATTTTCTTAAGAAAGTTAGTTCCAGGCGGAAGTGAGCATAGTTTTGGTATTCACGTGGCAAAACTGGCAGGAATGCCTGCAAAAGTGGTAAACAGAGCCAATGAAATCCTAAAAACCCTTGAAGCAAGTCGTTCTCAAAGCGGTTCTTCTGAAAGTATTAAAAGAGTAACTGATGAGCAGATGCAACTTTCTTTCTTTCAGCTGGATGACCCGGTTTTAGAAAACATCAGAGAAGAATTAACGAAAATTGACATCAATACATTAACGCCGATAGAAGCTTTAATGAAGCTGAATTCGATTAAAAAGATGATTGGGAAATAAGTTTTAATTTATTTCAAAATGAATTAAAACTGGATTTGCAATAGGGAGTCCCCGAAGCAATGCGGGAGTCCATCTTTCTCTTATTTTTGATACGGCACGCTCTACGTTTTTATTAAATGTTTTGTCTGTGCCTTGTGCTTTAATTTTTGATATTCTTCCAACATCATCAACGACGAAAGAAATTGTACAACTTTTCTTTTCTTGAGTGTCTTTTGCCTTTAAATTTTCTAGGATTCTTTTTTTGAAAGAATCTTCTCCAGCTGGAAATTTAGCTTTCTCTACTTCATCGAATTTTATATCTAAAGGAACTTTCATCATGTATTTTACAGGGGCTCCATTTAATGTAGCTGGTTCCCATTTTTCTTTTATTTGGGAAAGAGCATAAGTCGCTTGATTATTAAATTCATTATTTGTTCCGATTGCTTTTATTTCACTAATGTTTCCCTCTTTATCAATTATAAAGAACAAGTCGCAGTGAATATTTGATGAATCTGAGACTTTCTCCGGCTGAAAATTTTTAGACAACATTTCTCTAAACACTGTAGTGCCTCATGGAAATACTGGTGGTTTTTCATTTTCAGTACTGGCTTTACTTTTTGTTAAAACAATTTCTGGAAGGTTTTCAGAATAGATTAAGCTATCCTGACAAAAAACAGAATTGTAAGATATAAATAGGATAAAAAATAAAATTTTGTTCATCATTAAATTTCCTCAAAAATAAAAAATCGACGTCAGATTTCTGATATCGATTAAGGTTTTAAACAAATAAATTTATTTTCAGTTAAACTTTTTACTCATCAAAGGAAAAAAGAAGATGTAGCGTACAGCTTCACCGTTTAATTTTGCGGGTTTCCAGCGGATGAAAATCTTTCTTATCCCTTGTTCTGCTGCTTCTGCATGTTTTTTGTTTTTTGAAACGGCAGTAACGTTTCTTACGTATCCATTTTTTTCAACAATAAAATAAAGTCGGGTATCTAATTTTTTGTTTTTTTTGAGGTCTAAAGTCTCAATGTTTTCGAAGTATTTTCTTTTAAAAGCATCCATTCCACCCGGAAATTCAGGGATGGTATCTGCTTTTGTAACAACCTGTTTAAGGTCTAACTTATTTTTAATAACCTCATAATCTGGCAAACCAGAAACATCGGAAATAGTCGTCTGAACTGTTTTTTTTTCCTCTGTATTTTGTGCAAAAACAAGAGAAGAAAAACCGAGAACCATTAAAAAAAATGCTTTTTTCATTCAAATTTGATAATACTAATTCTGAGTATTATTCCCCAAAGATAAGTATATTAAGTGGGTATCAAAAGTATTTGAAACTTAGACTAAGAGGCACTTTAAAGTGAAAGTCTACTTTTTGCAGATTGCTTTCGACTTAAATCTGCTTGTCTTTTAATTAATTAACAAAGTTTAACAGCTCTATTTTATGGGCGTAAAAATACATTCGCTAATTTTGAATATGAAGAAAATTTTCAGTTTAGCAACATTGGTATCCACGATGTCTTTATGTTTTTCACAGGAACAAACGATTGTAAATGATGTTCCGATGATTAAATATGAGATGCTTGAAAAGAAAATTAAGGAAGAAAAAGACGTCTTGTTGGTCTTGAATTTCTGGTCTACCACTTGTGCTCCTTGCGTAAAGGAACTTCCAGATTTTATGGAGGTTAATAATAAATACAAAGACAATCCTAATTTTAAAATGCTTTTAATCTCTTTAGACCGACCGAAAGATAAAGAGCGTGTCATTCAGTTTATTAATAATAAAAACCTTACGGCAGAAGTTATTCTCCTGGATGATATTAAAAGGATGAATACCTGGATTCCTCAATTTGAAAAAAAATGGGACGGAAATATTCCGGTAACTATTGTCTATAAAAATTCAGAAAAAGTACATTTCAATGACGGAGAAATGACAAAAACTGAGCTTGAAAATATCATTACAAAAAATCTATAAATCATGAAAAATATTAAAACATTAGTTGCTGCCACAATGATAGGCTTGAGTTTATTAAGCTTTACGGTGAAAAATGATAAACATGAAGAACCAAAATCGAAAACAGCTTCTTCAAAAGGGTATGAAGTGGGTGATGTGGCCTCAGATTTTAAGCTTAAAAATATTGACGGAAAAATGGTTTCGTTGAGCAATTTTAAAACAGCAAAAGGCTTTATCGTAGTTTTTACGTGTAATCATTGTCCGTATGCAAAAAAGTATGAAGAGAGAATTATTGCGCTTGATAAAAAATACAAAGACAGCGGTTATCCTGTGATTGCGATTAACCCAAATGACCCCAATGTACAACCTGAAGACGGCTTTCAGCAAATGATTACAAGAGCAAAGGATAAAGGTTTTACGTTCCCGTATTTGGTGGATGAAGGCCAGAAAGTTTATCCTCAATATGGCGCTACAAAAACGCCGCATGTATTTATTCTTCAGAAAGACGGCAAAAAAAATATCGTAAAATATATTGGAGCTATCGACAATAATTATGATGACCCGAACGATGTTTCAGAGCGTTATGTAGAAGATGCAATGGAGGCTTTATTAAATGGAAAACCAGTGGCAAATCCTAAAACTGTTGCTATTGGCTGTACTATAAAAGTGAAAAAATAATTTTATTTTTAAAATTAAATCAAGATATTGGGCAGGCTTTTAGTCTGCTCTTTTTTTAACACAAAATCATGACTTTACGCTAAAAATCAAATATGATGAAATTTAAATTCAACCTCAAATATTCACTTTTAACAATTGTTATTTTCCTTGTTGAGGTTTTAATTGCAACGGTACTAAAAGACAACTTCTTTATCAGAGCCTATCTGGGAGATGTAATTGTCGTGATGTTGCTTTACACTTTTGTGAAAAGCTTTGTTATTATCAATGAGACCAAACTTATTCTAGGCATTTTGGCGTTCTCATGCTTCGTAGAATTTGCGCAATATTTCAAAATTGCAGACAGGTTAGGCTTCCAACCGGGAAGCCTAATGTATATTGTTATCGGAAATTCTTTTTCGTGGATTGATATTTTGTGTTACGCAATAGGATGTTTTATTTTATATTTAATAGTAAAACTAAAATAGAATTTATAAAATTTTGTGAAATTAATGTGTTTTTAGTCTATCAACCACCACCTAGAAACCATCAACCCAATAATTATCTTCCAAAAGAATCATATTTATCTTCCGCATATTTGATGAAACGGTTTAGCAAGGCTACATTGTCTTTTTCCATAGGTGAAAGCTCGCTGTCAACGTTATTTGAAACAGGAATGTACCAATCGGTTTGCTCAAAAAAGTTTCTGTAGGTTTGTTTTTTAAAGGAATAACCATGTCTTGCGAAAACAGAATTTTTAATGATTTCCATATCGAGTTTTCTCAGGTTTTTAAGGTCTTTTTCACTGAGTTTCTGTTTAGAAGCATTGATTTTAAAAACCGCATCAGAAGCAATTCTGTTTTTAGATTGAGTGTAAGTTTCCGTTTTTCCGGTTTCTTCGTCGGTGTATTTTTCTTTAAAATCTCTCGGGTTTTCCCAATCAATTAAATCTGAATTTTCATCCAGCATAAAATTCGGATTGTAAACGAACTCTTTTTTGATGAGTTTTAGATTTTTTAAAGGCGCTTTTACCGCAGACTTATTAAAGGCAGTCCATTTTCCGGTGATACTGTCGTTTTTAAGCTTTACTTCAAATCTTCCGTCGGTTTTATCATTTCCTGGTTCATCTAAAATAAAAGATTGAGAACCTTCATTGAAAACTCCTCTGAAAGGTCTTTGAGTTCCACTCACAATACTTTGCCCGTAAACAGAATCCTGAGTAATTCGGTTGATTTTTAAAGAAATTCTTTTGATATTTATTCCTTCATAGTCTTCGTCAACTTCATTATCATGCATCATCTCTTTTCCGGCAAATTCTCCCGTGTAAATGCCGTAATATTCTTTATGAACTTCCGGAATTACGGCAGAATCTTTTTTTGCAGTTAAACTATCTTTAGGTTTTTCCTCGGCTGTTGTTTCTTTCTTACAACTTGTCAAACCAATTGTAAAAAGAGTGATTAAAGTAAATTTTAAAATTTTCATATCAATTAAATGTGCTTTTTTGTGATTAAATATTCAATGAATAAAATGTTTGGAATCCAGCCCAACCATGCGATTATTTGGTAAACATCCATCGGGTTTGGATGGAATAAATATACAATAATTACTTTCCACATTCTCAAAGTAATGGCAGAAATTGTTAATGCAAAGCTTCGCCACATCCATTGTTTGTGTTCTTTAAATTTTTTTTGTAGTGCTAGCTGATAGGCCTTAAATGTCGAAAACCACCACAAACAACCCAGAATCACAAACGAAATTTTAGAAAGAAAACCTCCATTCGCAAAAATACCCATGTATATTCCGGAGGGTGCGGCAAAAACTAAAATCAAGAAAATGTAAATTTTTCCGGCATTTCTGTGAAAATTTTTTAACCCAAAATTTTTCCTTAAAATTGCTAAAAACCCCGTCAATAAAACAAAAATGCTTGTGTAAACATGAGTGTAGAAAAACCACAAATATTCTGGTCTTTCGGTAACCTCCGTCTGTTTAATCATCAGGAAACTTACATTGGGGTCTAAAGGAAAATATTCTAAAGTGATTTTCAACATCAGCCAAAAGAAATACCCAAATCCTATGATGAGAAGGATTTTTAAAATATTCGGAATATTTCTTTTAACTGAAATCACATTTTTTAATTAAAACTTTAAAGATTAGTTGCGATAGGAAGCCTGAATCGATATTTTACAGCTATTCCGCCCAGTTTTGCTGGTTTCCATTTAGTTTTAGACATTGCTTTTATTGCACGAGTCATTTCCTTGTTCATTGATTTATTTTCTCCGTTAACTTTAATTTCTGTAATGTATCCGTTTTGATCAATTACAAATAAAGCTTCGGCATTTATTTTACCTTTGCCATTAATGTTTCCACTATCAAAAGTCTGATAAAAGTTTTTTCTGAAAGCATCTATTCCTCCAGGATATACAGGATTAGTATCTGCTTTATCATAAATAATTTTGTCAACACTTACATTTTCTTGACTTGGAGAAGGAGAAACTTCCTGAGAAAAAGCTTTTATAGAAATAGTAAGTATGGCAAAAAAGAGTAGTTTTTTCATTATGTTTTTTTTGTTTTTATAAATTATTTAAATCCTGAGCAATCAGCCATGCTTCGCTCCAGCAAGCCTGAAAATTAAACCCACCAGTTACAGCGTCAATATTTAAGACTTCTCCGGCAACGTAAAAGTTAGGCAAAATTTTCGAAGACATATTTTTAAAATTAATTTCTTTCAAATCTACACCTCCTGCCGTTACAAACTCATCTTTATAAGTCGATTTTCCGGTTACCTGAAATTTCTTTTTGCATAAATTCTCCAAAATTGTCTGCATTTCTTTTCCTGAAATTTGCGCAACTTGCTTATTTAAATTGATATTTGAAACCTCCAATATTCTCTGCCAAAAACGATTGGTCACCTCAAAAATTTTAGACTGACCGATTGTCTTTTTAGGATTTGAGATTTTAAAATTTTGAAATAATTCTTCCGCATCATCGATATCTTTAGAAATAAAATTGACTTCAATTTCAAAGTTGTATTTCACTTTTGCCAAATTAATCGCTTCCCAAGCAGAAATCTTTAAAATCGCAGGTCCCGAAAGTCCCCAATGCGTAATCATCATCGGTCCGCTTTCTTCTCTTTTTAATTTTGGAATTGATGTTTCCGCCATTTCGAAGCTTGTTCCCAACAAATCTTTGAGCAAAGGGTCTTTAATATTAAATGTAAATAGGGAAGGAACCAAATCGATGATTTTGTGTCCTAAATTTTCAATCATTTTCAAAGATTTTGGTGAACTTCCGGTTGTATAAATGACAAAATCGGCTTCAAAATCTCCTAGGCTTGTTTTAACCAAATACTTTTCATCCAGTTTCTCAATTTCTTTTACCGAACATTTAGTTTTGACATCAACGTTTTTCTTTTGAGCTTCATTCAAAAAAGTATTGATAATGGTCTGTGAAGAATTGCTTTCCGGGAAGATTCTGTTGTCATTTTCTATTTTCAACGAAATATTTCGGTTTTCAAACCATTCCATGGTGTCTCCTGGTTGAAATTTTGTGAAAACACTCAGTAATTCTTTATTACCACGAGGGTAATACTGCACCAGTTCTTTAGGGTCAAAACAGGCATGGCTTACATTACAACGTCCGCCACCGGAAATTTTTACTTTTTGTAAAACATCTGAATTCTGCTCAAGAATAGTGACTTTATATTTTTTTTCGTCAAGATTGGCCGCACAGAAAAATCCTGCGGCACCACCTCCGATAATGATAATTTGCTTCATAATTATTGATTAACCACAAAAGGCACAAAAGTTTTTTAGGTTTTAAGCTTTTCAAAAGAACAAAAAAGCATTGTTGAAATGTCTTAATTCTTTTTGAAAATTTTAAAGCTTTTATGCAACGGATTATTTTTACAAAACTACAATTTTTATAAACCATCTTATTTGAGTAATTTTGAGGATTATAATTTTTGAATTTTTTCTAACCACAAAAGTCGCAAAAGCTTTTTAACACATTAGTTATTTTAAGTTTAATTGATTTTAGAAAAAAGAACACATTAGTTTTTTGAAAATCTTAGATTTTCTGTTATGTGAACTTTATGTAATCATATTTTAAGCTTTAAAATTACAATTTATCTTTTGTGACTTTTGTGGTAAAATAAAGTTCAAATTAAACTTTTAATAAATGACTTTTTACCATACATTCGAAGTTCGCTGGAGCGACTTAGACGCCAATAAACATCTTGCCAACTCATCTTACGTACAATATTGTGCACAAACGAGAATGGCTTTTATGAAAAAAGAAAAAATGGGGGTTACCCAAATGAGCCGATGGGGAATTGGCCCGGTAATTATGCATGAAAGATTTTCTTTTTTCAAGGAAATTTTTGCTGACCAGAAAGTGATTGTGAGCTTGGAAATTGATGGTTGTACTGAAGATGCGGCAATCTATCGTTTTGTTCACAAGTTTTATCTTCCAGATGGTTCGCATTGTGCCACTTCAGAAGCAACCGGAGTTTGGATTGACACGATGTTGAGAAAAATGACTTCGCCGCCGGATGATGTCGTTGAAGCGATGAATAAATACAAAACTGCAGAGACCATCTTGATGACAAGAGAAGATTTTAAAAAACTTCCTTTCCGTCCTGAAAATATTGACCCGTCGGTATTTGCTTAAAAAGGTTTTGAGTTTAAAAATTACTCATTACCAATTACTCATTACTTATAATTAAAAAATATGTTTGAAGATAAAGATCCAGAATTAACGCCCATCTCAAAATTAGGAGAATTTGGCTTAATTAAACATTTAACACAATTTTTTCCTCTATCGAACGAGTCTTCGGAACTTGGAGTAGGAGATGATGCAGCGGTTATCAATCCGGGAAATAAAAAAGTGGTGTTGACGACTGATGTTTTGGCAGAGGGCGTACATTTCAATTTAGGTTATGTTCCGTTGAAACATTTGGGATATAAAGCGGTTGTTGTAAACCTTAGTGATATTGCTGCGATGAATGCAACGCCTACACAAATTTTGGTTTCTTTGGCTGTTTCTAATCGTTTTCCGGTGGAAGCTTTAGAAGAATTATACTCTGGGATTCAAGCGGCTTGTGGAAGATATAAAGTAGACTTAATCGGCGGAGATACAACAAGTTCTAACGCTGGTTTAGTAATGAGCATTACAGCGGTAGGAATTGAAAATGAAGAAAACATCGTTAAAAGAAGTACTGCAAAACCAAACGATTTGTTGGTGGTAACCGGAGATTTGGGTGGAGCGTATATGGGACTTCAGATTTTGGAAAGAGAGCACGCTGTTTTCTTGGCAGACCCCAATATGCAGCCCGAAATGGAAGGTTTCGATTATATTCTTGAAAGACAGTTGAAACCTGAAGCTAGAACTGATGTAAAGGGAATTTTGGAGCAGTTGGAAATTAGGCCGACCTCAATGATTGATATTTCTGATGGTTTGGCTTCAGAAATCCTGCATCTTTCTGACCAATCTAATGTAGGTTTTAGATTGTATGAAGAGAAAGTTCCAATGGATAATCTGACGATTACAACAGCGGATGATTTAAACTTAAATCCTGTAATGACGGCATTAAGCGGAGGTGAAGATTATGAATTGTTATTCACGATTTCTCCAAATGATTTTGATAAAATAAAAAACCATCCAGATTTTACGATTATCGGTCATGCTGTCGAAAAAGAAGAAGGTAACTTTATGATTGCAAGAGGTTCTAATCAATTAGTCGCTCTAACAGCACAAGGTTGGGATGCTTTTTTAGGAAGCCAGCAAAACGGTTAAAATTTAATTTTAAATATTGTGAAGCCACTGCATTTTTTTGTAGTGGTTTTTTGATTAATATGATGAAGGATAAATGATTTAAATATTCAACAACTTTTTTTCTTGGAAAAAAAGTTGTTGGGATTTAAGAATAAATTTAGATATAACTAAACGGAGATTTCATAAAAAATCTCTACAGTTTTGCGGAGATTTTATAGTTTTAAAAAGGTTGTTCGGTACAGCGGTCATCACCTGGAGGACAATAAGGTATTCCACCACCGCCTCCGCCACCTCCAACAGCGACGCATTGTCCAGGATTTCCATCATCATTCATTTCGCATGCTTTTCCAAAAGTACATTCGCAATCGGTCCAGCAATAAGCAGAATCTCCATTTGTATGGCAGCCAGAGCCGGCTCCGCCAAGAATTGTCGATAAATCTTTTCTCAGAAGTTTTTTAATGTTTTTCATAATTAAAAGTTTTATATTTGGTTAAGATGTAATATGTTTTACATTTTTAAAGATAGAAAATTAAAATGAATCTCTTTGATTTTAAATGATTTGGAAATAAAAAACCATTGCAAAAGCAATGGTTTTTAGGTGGTATGTAAATTGTTTTTAAGCTTTCACAATATTCACAATCACTTCAGTTGCTTTCATCATACTTTCCAAAGCAACATATTCGTAAGGTCCATGGAAGTTGATTCCACCTGCAAAAATATTCGGACAAGGTAATCCCATGTAAGATAATTGTGCACCGTCTGTTCCGCCTCTGATAGCTTTTATTTTAGGCTCAATTCCTGACTCTTTCATTGCTTTTGCGGCAAGGTCTACAATGTGCATTTTACCTTCAAACTGCTGCTTCATGTTGCGATATTGCTCTTTAATCTCAACTTCAGCGGTTTTTTCGCCATGTTTCTCATTAAACTCAGCAACTTTCTGCTCCATGAATTTTTTTCTAACTTCAAACTTTTCATCGTCATGATCACGAATAATGTATTGAAGCTTACATTCTGAAACATCAGAAGTAACATCCATCAAATGATAGAATCCGTCAAAACCTTTTGTTGTAGAAGGTGTTTCATTCGCAGGAAGAGATTGGATAAATTCTGCTGCCAAAAGACTTGCATTCACCATTTTTCCGAAAGCATAACCAGGGTGTACGCTCAATCCGTGAATTTTCACCACCGCTCCGGCTGCATTAAAGTTTTCATATTCCAGTTCGCCAACTTCTCCACCGTCCATGGTGTAAGCGAACTCAGCTCCGAATTTTGCCACATCAAATTTATGTGCTCCTCTTCCGATTTCTTCATCTGGAGTAAATCCTACTGCAATTCTTCCATGCTTAATTTCAGGATTGGCAATCAGATATTCTGCTGCCGTTACAATTTCAGCACAACCTGCTTTATCGTCGGCTCCAAGAAGGGTATTTCCGTCAGTTGTAATCAAAGTCTGACCGATATATCTCTTTAAACTTTCAAATTTTGATGGCGATAAAGTGAAGTGCGTTTCTTTATTTAAAATCAAATCTTCGCCTTGATAGTTTTCCCAAACCTGAGGTTTTACATTTTCACCATTAAAATCCGGTGAAGTATCATAATGAGAAATAAATCCTATTGTTGGCTGGCTGTCATTTTCCAGATTTGAAGGCACGTAACCCATAATGTAACCGTGACTGTCAATAGAAACATCTTCAAGACCAATTGTTTTCAGTTCTTCAACGATGTAATTAGCAATGTTCCATTGTCTTTCTGTTGAAGGGGTAGTTTCGCTTTCGGCGTCACTTGTTGAATATATTTTTACATAACTGAGAAAACGATTCAGCAGTTTTTCTCTCCACATCGAGTTGAATTCTATTGTACTCATTTTGATATCATAAATTTTAACAAAGTTAGCAAATTTGAGGCTCAGAATAGGTTATTTGTTGGTGAATGTATTGTATTGAAATTTTAAATCGGAAATAAATTATTGATAATCAATTTAATATTAGCTTTGTTGGAAGCCAGAACTAAATAGTTTAGTTTTATTATATTTGAGAAAATCAAAAGTACAATGTTTCTTACCGAATGCCCTAGAGATGCGATGCAGGGTTGGGATGAGTTTATCCCGACTGATAAAAAAATAGATTACATCAATTCATTGATGGAAGTTGGTTTTGATGTGCTTGACTGTCTGAGTTTTGTCTCTCCGAAAGCAATTCCTCAAATGGCAGATTCTGCTGAGGTTGCCGAAAATATCGACAAATCTTTATCGAACACCAAGGTTTCTGCCATCATCGCCAATTACAGAGGTGCCGAGAAAGCGTTGAAGCATGAGTCTGTGGATATTTTAGGATTCCCGTTTTCTATTTCTGAAACTTTTCAGCACAGAAATACCAATAAAAATCAGGAGGAAGCTTTTGATGATATTGTAAAGATTCTTGAGCTAATGAAAAGTGAAAACAGAGATTTTAATCTTTATTTTTCAATGGCATTTGGAAACCCATACGGAGAAATGTGGAAGTGGGAAGATGTTGATTTTTGGGCCAATAGATTTTCGGAAATAGGAGTGAAAAATATTCTTCTTTCTGACACTACCGGAGTCGCAACATCTGAGAAAATCACATTATTATTCGATAAAATACCTTCAAAATATCCTGAGATAGATTTTGGAGCTCATTTTCATAACCGTTATGAAGAGTCTTATTCTAAATTGAAAGCAGCTTATGACCAGGGTTGCAGAAGATTTGATTCTGCGATAAAAGGAATTGGCGGTTGCCCAATGGCAAAAGATGATTTGGTAGGAAATATGCCTACAGAACAGGTTATCAACTTTATGAGCGTAGAAAAAGCACCACACAACTTGAATTTATTAAATTTCGAAAGTTCTTATAACAGAGCGAAAGATATTTTTCATTTCTAAAATATGAAAAAGTTTTACCTTATTTTATTGTTCTTTTCATGCTCATCCATTTTTGGGCAAAAAGTTTTAAAGCTATTTAATGAGCAAAATTTTGATGAAATCATAAAATTAGAAAAAGAAAGTGAAACTTTAAGCGCAGAAGAACTTTACTATGTCGGTTATGCATTTTTTAGAAAGGAAAATGATGTAAAAGCGATTGAATATTATGATAAAGCATTGTCAAAAAAATTTGATGATGCAATGTTGTATTTTCAGAAAGGTTACTCGCTAATGTTTTTAAAACAATATGATCAAGCTTTAGAAAATATAAATATTGCTATTTCAAAATCTCCTCTTGCTGAATTTTATATTGAAAAAGCGAGAATTTACAAAATAAAACAAGATATTATCAATGAAGAGAAAACATATATCGAAGGTCTTCAAAACTCAGAACTGAAAGATGATAAATGGTATCTTGAATTAATAAAGAATGCAGGTAATTTTTATTACGCTCAAATTAAAGATTTTCAGAAATCTGAGAAGGTTTATGAGGATGGAATATCCGCATATCCCAATGAGTATATCTTATATGAAAAGTTAATTAAAGCTTTAAATGCTCAAAATAAATTTGCTGAAGCGAATGAAATTTTTGATCAAACGAAGGTTTTTTATTTTGAGAAAAAGCTGCCGGAAGATAATATGAAATTTAAAAATCTTGCGGTTGACGAGTTTCAATGGAATAATCAACGGGTTAATGTTTATAAATATTTTGAAAAGCCTAAAGAAACGCTTGAATCAATTTATACGGTTTACTTGATTAATAAAACAGGAAAAAAAATAGAGCGCAAATTTAATATCGAAAAAACTCTTCAAATTGAGAAAACAGATGTTGAATTTGTAATATGCGAGGAATCTAACGAAGGTCACACAACTTTTCCAATCGGATTTAAAGATGATAGTTTTACCTTGAAAGATTTGCGAACCCTAATAAAAAAGGTTCTAGATAAAAGTAAAGACGAAAAAAGTAAATAATATGACATCAAAAATAACATACATAGGTGGACTAAGATGTTCAGCAGAACATTTACAATCTGGAACCATCATAGAAAGTGATGCGCCAACCGACAACCACGGGAAAGGTGAAAAATTTTCTCCCACAGATTTATGTGCCACTTCTTTAGCTGAATGTGCTTTGACAACGATTGCTATTTTGGGAAAAGATAAAAACATAAATATTGACGGAGCTTACTGTACGCTTCAGAAAATTATGAAAACTGAGCCAAGAAGAATTGGTGAGATTGTTTGTAATTTTATTTTTTCAAATCAATTTTCAGACAAAGAGAAGGCTTTTATTGAAGAAACTGCTCACAATTGTCCGGTTGCAAAAAGCCTTCATCCAGATTTAGTACAAACGATGATTTTCATTTATCAATAAATAATTACCGCAGATTTTTGCGGTTTTTTTATTTCATTTAAGATTGTAAACATTTTTATTTCGCGCAAATTTTACAGATTGAAATATTAAAATAAATCAGCATCATCAATAAAATCAGCGAGAAAAATTTAAATTAAGATTTATGCTTCCCATCATTTCACCAAAACAATTAAAAGCTCTTTCTACTGAAAATCTAATTATTCTTGACGTAAGAACAGGAAAAGATGCTCATGAAAATTATTTAAATAGACATCTTAAAGAAGCAAGATTTGTTGATTTAGATAATGATTTGGCCGAGGTTGGTGTAAATGCAGCTTTTGGAGGAAGACATCCTTTGCCAACCATTCAAAAATTTGCTGAAACAATTTCTCGTTTAGGAATTTCAGAAAACGCGCATGTAATTATTTACGATGATAAAAACGGAGCAAATGCAGCTGCCAGAGCTTGGTGGATGCTCAAATCATTTGGCTTAGAAAACGTACAGGTTTTAGATGGTGGAATTCAGGCAGCCGAAAAAGAAGACTTAGAGTTTTCATCAGGAGAAGAGATTTTTCAAAAATCTGAAATTATTATAAAAGAGCATTGGTGTCTTCCTGTTTCGAGCTTGGAAGGTGTTGAAAATGAATTAACAAACCAGTCTGCTGTTGTAATTGATGTGAGAGATTCTTATCGTTATAAAGGAGAGTCTGAACCTATCGATTTAATTGCGGGTCATATTCCAGGAGCAGTTAATATTCCTTTTTCTGAAAATTTAGATGAAAACGGAAATTTTTTTAGACCTGAAATTTTAAAAGAAAAATATTTAAAATTATTAGAAAACAAACCTGAGAAACTAATCATTCATTGCGGTTCGGGAGTTACGGCGTGTCATACGATTTTAGCTCTTGTTTATGCCGGATTTGAAATTCCCAATTTATACGTAGGTTCTTGGAGCGAATGGAGTAGAAGAGAAGGAAAAAAGGTTGCAACAGAAATTTGATTCTTAAGATGAAGTCAGCGTAATTCATCTTAATGATTTAAAACAAAAAAAAGCTGTCAAAAATTTTGACAGCCTCATTTATTTAAAAGAAAATTTTAAAGCATTCCCAGCTCAAACTTAGCTTCTTCGCTCATCATATCTTTGTTCCAGCTTGGTTCAAACGTAAGTTCAAGTTCTACTTCGTTTACATTTTCTACTGTTTTTACCTTGTCTTTTACTTCCTGTGGTAGCGTTTCTGCAACCGGACAGTTAGGAGTTGTAAGGGTCATAATGATTTTTACATCAGCTTCATCAGAAATCTGTACGTCGTAAATCAACCCCAACTCATAAATATCCACCGGAATTTCGGGATCATAAACCGTTTTTAATGTTCTAATAATTTCTTCTCCTATATCGGCAATCTGATCGTCTGTAAATTTCATCTTATCGTTTTAATGACCGTTTAAACGGTATTTTATTTAATCTAAATTGATATTTCTTTGTAATAAATCTTCCTGACGCATCCGTCTGAAAATATTCGCCAAAGTTAAGACATCTTTTTCACAATAGTCAACTATTCGTTGCAAGTCTTTTTCTATGTAGTAGATTGATGAAACCATTGATCCGTCAATGTCATCTTTTGGGGTAGGGATTCCGAAAACATGAGCCAAAAGCTCCAGAGAAATATAGCTTTTGTAGTCTCCGAATTTCCAAAGTTCCATGGTATCCAGATGTGGAATTTCCCAAGGTTTCTTTCCAAACATTTGAAATGGAGAGGGCGGTTGCATTCCGTTTATCAAATAGCGTCTTGCAATCCAGGGGAAATCAAATTCTTTTCCGTTGTGAGCACAGAGGATAACGTCACGGAGTCTCGGGCTGTTAAATAGTTCACCAAATTCCTGAAGTATTTTTGTTTCATCATCATGGGCAAAGCTTTTTATGCGTAAGGTTTCATTTTTTTCAAGCATTCCAATCGTGATGCAGATAATTTTCCCAAACTCTGCCATGATGCCTGCTCTATCATAAAATTCTGCTGCCGAAATCTCATCTTTCCTTTGAAATCTTGTTTTTTTATCCCAAAGATTTTGTTCGGTTTCAGAGAGCTCTTCCCAAGAACCAGCGTTTGGAACCGTTTCAATATCAAGAAACAAGACTTTTTCTAAGGGGATGTTTTGTATCATATAGGTGTTTGATTAATTATTTTCAAAATATATTCTTCTGTTTTAAAATCTATCCAACCTGCAATCCGTTTTTTACAGGCAAAGACGGGTTCAAAAGCGTTACATCTTTTGTATCGTCACCATAGACTCCTAAAACTAAACATTCGCTGAAAAAATTAGCAATCTGTTTTTTAGGAAAATTAACGACCGCTAAAATCTGTTTTCCTACCAAATCTTCTTTACGGTAAAGTGTTGTAATTTGGGCTGCAGATTTTCTGATTCCTAGGCTTCCGAAATCAATTTCAAGCTGATAAGAAGGGTTTCTTGCTTTTTCAAAATCATTCACGGAAACAATTGTACCACATCGAATATCTAATTTTTCAAAATCCTCCCAGGATATTTCGGGTTTTGTTGTCATCATAGAATTTTCTTTCTTGTCTTAAATCTTTTAAAGACGGTTATTCACAAATATAAATAATTTTGTTTTGAGACATAGGGTGATATTGGAGATTAAAAAATGTTAAAAATTTTATTTAAGGATAAAAAAAGTATTATCTTAGCGTGAAGATGTATCGTAGTGTTTACATATTGTTATTTGCTTGTCTGGGGTTTTTATTATTGCCCAGCCTTACGTATGCATGCAAGATGAAAGTTACTTCAACGCAACAAGGACATTCTAATACTTCTGCTTCAAAAGAAGATGCTTGTAAAGATATGTGTACGCATCAGCAATCGAAAAAAAATCATTGCGGAAATGATTGCAACAATGCTTTGTGCAAATGCCCTACAAACAGCAATACTTCTTTTTTTTATTCTAATAGTTTCTCTTTCGATAGAGTAAAGGTTGAGGTAATACAATCATTTTTACCTTTTGAAACAAATATTTCCAAAGGTTTTTATTCCATTTGGTTGATTCCTAAAATAGGATAACCACTTTATTGTATAGCCACAACTATGCTTTTTTGAAAACATTCTGGTTTTCAAACTTATCATTTATTTAAAATTTAATTCTTTCTACCTAACAAGATAAGTGCGCATTATTTTATGCAGGCTGCTTATGATTGTTGTTAAAAAAAATAGTATGAAATCAATATCAAAAATAATGGGAGTGATGATGCTTTTAGTATCATTGGTATATACTGCCCAAATAAAAAATGCTAAAACTGAAATGGTAAAAATCTACGTAAACAATAGTCAGTGTAAAGCAACCATCGAAAAAGTGGGGAATCTAAAGAACGTTGCGATGGTTAGCTGGAATGAGGAAACCAAAATGGCAACTCTGACGTATGATTCTTCGAAAACAAACCAGCAAGAGATTTTGAAAAGAATTGCAAATGCAGGATTTGATAGCGATTCGTTTTATGCACCTGATGATGTTTATGCGAAACTTCCTTCTAGCTGTCAGTATAAAAGAAACAAGAAAATGCCTGAAGCAATGGCTGGTCACGACCATTCTTCAATGCAAACCCCAATGCCAAAAGAACATGACCATTCTTCTATGAATAAAGAAAAGAAACAAGACGAATCGCCTTTAAAAACCATACAGGATAATTATTTTTCTGTAAAAGATGCACTTGTAAAATCTGATTCTAAAGCTGTTTCGTTTGCATCAAAAGAATTAATGAATTCAATAGCAGTATTAAAAATGGGTGATTTGTCGCAATCAGAACATGAGGTTTGGATGAAGGTTATGAACGTTTTAGGAGCTGATGCGAAAACAATCTCGCAAACTCAGGATATTAAAAAGCAAAGAGAAGCTTTCAAATCATTATCGAAAAACATGTATGAGTTATTGAAAACTTCAAAGCATTCAACTCCAATTTATTATCAATATTGTCCGATGCAGGATGCTAATTGGCTGAGTACAGAAAGCTCGATTAAAAATCCGTATTATGGAGCGCAAATGCTTACCTGCGGAAATACGGTTGAAACTTTAAAATAAAATGCAAACGAAAAAAATAATAAAGATGAAAAATATAATAACAATCATCATTGTAGGAATTGCTTTTGTTGCGTGTAGTAAACCTAAAACAGAGGCGATAACAGAAAATACAGATTATCAGTCTGAAATAATGAAAGACTCTGCAACAAATAATTCTAAATCTCAAATCTCCAGCTCAGAATCATCTGAAATGATAACAAAAACAGGAAGTGAAATAGCAACAAATACCTTTTCGACTAAAGCAATCATCACCGATTATCTGATGCTGAAAAATGCTTTGGCAAAAGATGATTCTGAAGCAACAGCTTCTGCAGGAAAAATATTGTTCGAAACTGTGAAAAAAGCAGAGAAGAATCAGTTAGATGCTAAAAAGAAATCTGTTTATAAAGATATTGCCGAAAGCATGGAAGAAAATGCAGAACATATTGCTGCGGGTAAAGGAAGTATTGAGCATCAGCGAGAGCATTTTGAGATGTTGAGCAAGGATATAAATGATTTGATTGATACTTTCGGAAGCGAGCAAAAATTGTATAAAGATTTCTGCCCAATGTACAATGATAATAAAGGAGCGTTTTGGATTAGTGAGAAAAAAGAAATTATAAATCCTTATCAGGGAAGCAAGATGCTTACTTGCGGTTCTGTGCAAAAAGAATGGTAAGATGAAAAAGTCTGCTAAAAGAATTCTCCTCGTAGGATTTATACTTTTTCTACTGATTCAGATTTATCAGCCTGACCGGAATACAGATAAAGGGCAGGCTCCGTCTGACGGATTTGCCAGCTTGTACAATGCTCCCAAAGAGATTCAAAATATACTACAAAACTCTTGTTATGATTGTCACAGCAATAATACCAATTATCCAGCTTATTCTTATATTCAGCCTGCAAGGTATTTTATGGAAAAACATATTAAAGAAGGAAAAGGAGAATTGAATTTTAATGAATGGACAAATTATGGCGCCCGTAAACAACGTAATAAGCTAAACGGAATTATACAACAAATAGAAGACGATAAAATGCCACTTGATTCTTATACATTTCTTCATCAAAATGCAAAATTGTCAGATATACAGAAAGTTGAAATGATAAAATGGCTAAACATAATACAAAAACAACAATATGATAGATAAAATAATAAGTAATATGCTAAAAACTAAATATATAGTTCTCGGAATTTTGTTTTCTTTTTTCTTTACGAAAGCACAGGAACATTCTGTACATAATGCTCAGAATAAACCAACTGTGCCTTCTGAAAACAAAAAAGCTCTTCCTTTTCCTGAGAAAAGAATTACGGAAGGTAAAACGGTAACCTATCATTTATATGTAAAAGACACGTTAGTCAATTTTACAGGGAAAATGAAAAGAGCAATTGCTGTGAATGGCCAGATTCCGATGCCTACACTTACATTTACAGAAGGTGATACGGCAGAAATTATTGTACATAACCTGATGGATGAAGAAACGTCTTTGCATTGGCACGGATTGATGCTTCCCAACAAAGAAGATGGTGTTCCCATGCTTACTCAAATGGGTATTAAACCACATTCTACTTACACGTATAAATTTCCGATTATTCAGAACGGTACCCATTGGTATCACTCGCATTCAGGGCTGCAGGAGCAAATCGGAATGTATGGGTCGATGATTTTGAAAAAAAGAAATGATGACCCTACTTTCAGAAAAGGGATTGATGATATCCCTGCGATTCCCTTGATTCTAAGCGAATGGACAGATTTGAACCCTAAAAATGTACACAGAATGCTTCATAATGCCAATGATTGGTTTGGGATAAAGAAAAAAAGCACTCAAAGTTATTGGGAAGCCATAAAAGAAGGGCATTTCGGAACTAAAGTAACCAATGAATGGAAACGGATGCTTGCAATGGACGTAAGCGATATTTATTATGATAAATTTTTAATTAACGGAAGTTCTGAGCAGCAATTATCTCAATTTAAGGCGGGAGATAGAGTGCGACTTCGAATTTCCAATGGTGGAGCTTCTTCTTATTTCTGGATTAATTATGCCGGAGGAAAGATAGAAGTTGTGGCAAACGATGGTAACGATGTAGAGCCACTGATGGTAGACAGACTGATTATTGGTGTTTCCGAAACTTACGATATTGTGGTAACCATTCCCGAAAAAAATACATCTTACGAACTTTTGGTAACTCCTGAAGACAGAACTAAATCTACATCCATTTACATTGGAGAAGGAGTAAAGCAGCTTCACGCGCCGCTTCCTAAACTTAAATATTTTGAAGGAATGAAAATGATGAACGATATGATGAAGATGAATGGAGATATGAAAGATATGGGGATGGCAATGAGCCTTCAGAAAATGGATATGAATTCGGTAATGTACCCAGAAATCACAGGTGAGAAAGAAAAGGATTCTCAAAAAATGGAGAAGAATAAAGACATGAAGATGGACCATTCTGCACATAGTACAGGAAATAATGATATCGTGACTTTAAACTATAATATGCTTAAATCTCCTTATGATACTTCATTACCGAAAAAAGAGTCGGTAAAAAATATTACATTAACTCTTACGGGAAATATGAACCGATATGTATGGAGTATGGATAATAAAGTTCTCTCTGAAGTAGATAAAATACAGGTTGAAAAAGGTGAAATTCTAAGAATAAAATTGGTCAACAACTCTATGATGAGACACCCGATGCATTTGCACGGATTTGATTTTCGAGTACTCAACGACAATGGCTCTCAATCTCCATTGAAAAATGTATTAGATATTATGCCTATGGAAACAGATATCATAGAATTTGCTGCCAATACCGAAGGAGACTGGTTTTTTCACTGTCATATTTTGTACCACATGATGGCAGGGATGAATAGAGTTGTAGCAGTAGGAGATTACAAAAACCCAGAAATTCCGGATAAAGAAAAAGCATATAAAATGCTCCAGAACGAAAGCAACGAGTGGCATCTTATGGCAGAAAATGATTTTGCAACCAATGGAAACGATGGCCAGGCAATGTTACAAAATGCAAGATGGAGTATCGGTACAGAATGGAGATTAGGCTACAACAGTATGCACGGTTTTGAAACAGAAACGCATATTGGTCGATATATAGGGAAAATGCAGTGGTTGATGCCTTTTGTGGGCTTCGATTGGAGATACAGAAACTCTCACGGTTCTGGTGAAATAGAGAAAAATCTTTTTGGGCAGAAAAATAAAAAAGACCAAAGAGCTGCTTTAAGTGTCGGGGTATTATACACTTTGCCGATGCTCATTGATTTTCAGGCTGAGGTTTTCACAGACGGAATTGTGAGACTGCAATTAAGAAGAGAAGATATTCCTCTTACTCAAAGATTGCGTGGAGCCTTTTCGGTTAATACTGATAAAGAATATATGCTCGGTTTAAAGTATATCGTGACCCGAAACGCATCCTTATCTACTCATTATGATAGCGATATGGGATTTGGAGCTGGAATAACACTGGTGTACTAAATCTATTTTTTATATTATCAAATCTCGACCAAAACAAAAAGTCTGTTTTGGTCGAGGTTTACAATAATTGTTGTTGTTTTTTGTGAATTTGATATTAATTAATTATTTTCTTATCGAAATTTTAATTAATTTTACTTAAAACACACAAAATGCTGATCAAAATTTATGGCAGTGCCATTCATGGTGTTTCCGCACAAACTATAACCATTGAAGTTAACGTAGATACAGGAGGAGTAGGCTATCATTTGGTAGGCCTTCCCGACAATGCTATCAAAGAAAGCAGTTACCGAATTTCTGCAGCACTCAAAAATTGCGGTTATAAAATTCCCGGAAAAAAAGTTACAATTAATATGGCACCTGCAGATTTGCGGAAAGAAGGTGCTGCGTACGATTTGAGTATCGCTATTGGAATTTTAATTGCCTCAGATCAGATTTTGGGTAAAAATGTACAGGATTATATTATTATGGGCGAGCTTTCACTGGACGGAAGCCTGCAACCCATAAGAGGCATACTTCCTATTGCCATTCAGGCTCGTGAAGAAGGATTTAAAGGAATTATTTTACCGAAACAAAATACCAGAGAAGCCGCTATTGTCAATAACCTTGATGTATATGGCGTAGAAAATATTAAAGAAGTTATTGATTTTTTTAATGAAGGAAAGCCTCTTGAGAAAGTCGTTTTAGATACCAGAAAAGAGTTTCAGGAAAAGATTAATCAATTTCCGTTTGATTTTTCTGAAGTGAAAGGCCAGGAAACTGCCAAGAGAGCAATGGAAGTTGCCGCTGCTGGAGGTCATAATATTATTCTTATCGGTCCGCCAGGAAGTGGAAAAACAATGTTGGCAAAAAGAGTTCCGAGTATTTTACCGCCACTTACTTTAAAAGAAGCTTTAGAGACTACAAAAATACATTCCGTTGCCGGAAAAATGGGAACGGAAACTTCTTTGATGACCGTTCGTCCTTTTCGCTCACCTCATCACACAATTTCTGACGTTGCGCTTGTTGGCGGTGGAAGTTACCCGCAACCGGGAGAGATTTCTCTGGCTCATAATGGCGTTTTATTCTTAGATGAAATGCCCGAATTTAAAAGAACCGTTTTAGAAGTAATGCGACAACCACTGGAAGATCGTGAGGTAACAATTTCTAGAGCAAGGTTTACGGTAAATTATCCTTCAAGTTTTATGTTAGTTGCTTCGATGAACCCCAGTCCAAGTGGATATTTTCCAGATGATCCCAATAATACTTCGTCAGTTTTTGAAATGCAACGGTATATGAATCGACTCTCGGGACCGCTTTTAGACAGAATTGATATTCATGTTGAGGTGCAAAAAGTGGAGTTTGAGCAATTGGCTGAAAAAAGGAAAGGCGAAAAAAGTGAAGACATCAGAAAGCGCGTTTTGATTGCTCGCGAGATACAAAACGAAAGGTATAAAGATTTGTTAATCAGTTATAATGCTCAAATTGGCCCACGAGAAGTAGAGCAGTTTTGTGAATTGGATGATGCGTCTTTTAATCTTATCAAAATGGCAATGGAAAAACTGAATCTCTCAGCAAGAGCCTATGATAGAATTTTGAAGGTTGCCCGAACAATTGCCGATTTGGAAGAGTCTGAAAATATTTTATCCCATCATATTTCTGAAGCAATACAATACCGAAGCCTCGATCGAGAGTTTTGGAATGTTTGACTTTTTAAAAATAAAAACATAAATATTTATGAAACAAACAGTATTAATAACAGGAGGGAGCAGCTTTATTGCGCAACATCTTATTAAAATTTTAAATGAAAAATACAATGTGAAGCTATTGACGAGGGCTCCTAAAAAAGAAAATGAGTATCAATGGGATTTAGAAAATTGGACGATGGATGAAAAAGCTTTAGATGATGTAGATTACATTGTGCATCTTTCCGGTTCAAAGCTAAATGATGGAACACCTTTAACAAATGAAAGGAAAAAGTTAGTTTATGATACCCGAATCGGGGCTGCAAATTTTTTAAGAGAGAAATTAAAAAGTAGAAATCAAAAACTGAAAGCGTTTGTTTCAGCTTCTGCAATAGGTTATTATGGATTTACCGATAAGGCTTTAGAGATAGATGAAAACGGAGAAAGAGGCCATGGTTTTAGTGCTGATCTTTCTGAAGATTGGGAGAAAGCAGCTGATCAGTTTAAAGCAGATGAGGTTGCCGATCACGTTTCCAAGATAAGAGTGTCGTTGGTTTTGGGTAATGATGGAGGAATTTTCCCGGTGTATATGAATATGGTAAAATCTGATCCACAGGTTGCGGCTCAACCCAATCCAGGAGCTTTTCCTTGGAATCATGTGGAAGATATGGCGGGAATATTTGCTTTTGCAGTAGAACATAATTTAGATGGTGTTTACAATTCTGTGGCGCCACAGCCTGCTTCTATGCAAGATATATTTAAAGCTATAGCAAATGAGGTTGCGAATACCCATTATAGTATATCAGCTTTTCAGGGGCAGCACTTGGTATCTCATAAAATAATGGACAAAGGATATGTTTTTAAATATCCAAATATTGAAAAAGCGGTAAAGAACATTATTGCTTCATCAAAATAAAAAGTGAATACACAAGAAGAATTAGTAAAGGCTTTTTCGGAGATTTAAACAAAAAATAAGCGTTCCTGATTTGAAATATTCAGGAACGCTTTTAATTGTATGGAGTTTAAATTTATTAGAATTAGTTTATCGTTACTTTTATTACATCTTTTACCGCTGGTAGAGGATATAGAGTTCCAACTTTAGAAATAACAATACTTTCTGCTTGTGGAGTTCCTCCGAATAAAGCTTGACGGTTTCCTGCTCCAGGATATTGATTAACACCGGTTCCCGAATCAAACAAAGAAGTTTTTGATGTTAAATCACCTGTGGTATTGGCGTCAATATTCAGTTCGTTAGCATAAAACCAATCGTTAGAAAAACCAAACATGGTGACGTAGGCTATTTTATCTCCCAATGTATATGAAAAATTGGTCATCACTTTGTTTCCGGGTGCTACAGGAGCGTTTCCTGCGATATAAACTCCTTTTACATTAGGTAAAGATTTTAATGTGTTTTGAAGTTTTGTTACATTTCCAGATTGAGCAACTTCTTTTAATCCGTTCCCTGAATCTAATTGCCCTAATTCAGAAATAGGATTTTTATCTCCGCGATATACCACGACTAAAGCAGGAGAAAGACCAGTCATAATTCCTGTATTTGCATTAAGTTTTGTTACCATCTTTGTGATATCACCCATTTGAGCGATGTCTGTAATTTCAGGATTTGATAATGCGTTTGGTGTGAAAAACGGAGCCGAATTAAGCAATTGAGAGCCATTGTAGTTGGAAACTGCCCAAACTCCCGGAGAAAGAGGTGTTTCATTGGCTGTTCCGCCTGATGTGTTTGTTATCATTAATGTAAATTCAGATTTCACAATGTCATAACTGAGATTTAGCTTGACCAATTGAGAGGCATTCACACTTGGAACCTGAGCGATAGGATTGCTCTGAGCAGTTCCTGTTGTATTGTCTTTTGTGCCGTTGTCCCATAATAAAACTTCTGAAGAAACATCTCCTGTAATGGCATTTCCAGTGGTGTCAAATAATTTTATACCTGGTTGTTTTGAAGCAAAGAACCAATCTTTGGATGCACCATACATGGTTGCAAACATCAGAGACTGTGCTTTTCCTGCACTGAATTTAACGGAGACAGATTCTCCAGGCATTATAACAGGAGTATTGATTCCCTGAAAACTACCACTTTCTACAAAATCTTTTGGAGCGACAATATTTTCAAAAGTAATTGTTTTTTCCATAGAGCTTTCCATCATCATTTCATTATCATCACAAGATGAAAGTCCGAAAATTGATACCAGCCCAATTCCGAGCGTTGTCATTTTTAAAATGTTCTTTTTCATAAAATATTTTTTTAATAGAAGTATAGTCGCTGCTATTTCAGAATCCTGACAAAAAAATATTTTTATTGAAAAAAGGGAGCCGATAATTTTAAAAATTTGAATGAATGTTTGGGGAATATTGAAGAATTATTTTACAATAATCACAACATTTCACCTAACATTATTTATTGTATTATTGAAAATAAAAACTTGCTGTGAAATATAAAATATTAATATTATTAATTTTTAATTGTTTAATCTTATCTGCACAAAACAATAAAGCAGAGCTGGAGGTAACATACTATTTTAAAATAATTTCTGATTCATTAAACAGAAACAGCTTTATAGAATCTGAAATGATACTACTTTGTAATTCTGAAAAATCGATATATTATAATCCTGCAATGGCTTATTATTATGAATACTTAAAAGATTTTGCGAAAAAAATTGATTTAAAAAATCTCAATGTTAACACAAATAGGCCTGCAATTCCTAAAGTAAGACATAATATATGGAAAGAAGGTTCTAAAGTGACGGCTTCAATTCCTATTGGAATGTATTTTTATAAATTTAATGAGCCAAATCTAAAATGGGAATTGATAAATGAGAAAAAAATAATACACGATGCGGAATGTAATTTAGCTAAAGTGAATACAGAAAATGATGTGTTTTATGCGTGGTATAATCCCCAAATTCCTTTTTTTGAAGGACCATTTAGATTTAAAGGTTTACCCGGTTTAATACTGGAAGTTTATAATGAAAATAAAACAATTGAATTTACTGTTAGGAGCATTAAAAAATCAGATAGGGATATTGAAAAGATGGCTTCTGTTGCTACAATTGAAGTCCAAGATAAGAAAGTGTTTTTCAAAGCCCGTGATAAATGGTTGAAATACCCTTTTGACAATGCAGTGAGTAAAGAACGTGAAAAACAGGGAATTGAAGAAGTTAAAAAACTGAATGTTTTTCTTGATTAACAATTACAATTAACAATTAAAAATGTTGATGTAGCATGTATCGTTTGAGGCGACTCATCAATAAAAAAAACCGTGAAATAAATTCCACGGTTTCAAAAAATATCTTTTAGAAAATTATTTTTTCTTTTTTGCAGGAGCTGCAGTTTTAATTTTAGATTTACCAGTATCAGCAGGAGTATTTTCGTCTCTTACTAATTTTAGTTCGTCTACAATTCTTCTTGCACCAGCATATTTGTCGATTGTCCAAAGAACAAAACGGATATCTACACTGATTGTTTTCTGCCATTCGTTTTCAAAAACGATGTCTCCGCTTAATGCTTCGCTGTTTCCGTCAAACGCGATACCGATAAGGTTACCGTCTCCATCAATTACCGGAGAACCAGAGTTTCCACCTGTAATATCATTGTTTGAAAGGAAGTTTAAAGGAAGGTAACCTGCTTTATCTGCATATTGACCGTAGTCTTTAGCATTTTGAAGTGCAATGACTCTTTGAGGAAGATCAAACTCTTCGTCACCAGCTTTGTATTTACCTACTAAACCTTCCATTGTTGTGTAATAGTTATCAGTCACTCCAAAGTAGTTTCTGTCGTCTCTTACAGGTAAGGTATCGATTTGTCCGTAAGTAAGTCTCATGGTAGAGTTTGCATCCGGATAGAATTTTTTCTCAGGCATAGCTTTCATTAAACCAGCTAAGAAAAGACGGTTGTTTTTAGCAAAGCTGTCATCTAACAATACATATTTATCGCTTGATGCTTTTTGATCTGCAATAATTCCTCTAGCTATTTTCAAAAGAGGATCTGCATCCAATTTCAAACGATCAGGATTCATAATATAATTCGTCACAGAAGTTTTGTTAGCAAATAGAGACGAAAATGCAAGACCTGATAAGTTTTTAGCATCCAAAGCCATAAGCGTTGGAGAAGCTACATCAGATTTTACTCTTGTTTGGTAAAGATTTACCAAAGAGTTCAACATTTCTCCTTCAAGATTAGTGTTGATGTTATCATATGCATCTTTTATAGCGGTTTCCAATTTAGCTTTCATTGCCAATCTTCCTGCCATATCTTGTTTTGCATAAGCGTCTAATGCAGGAGCTAGGCTGTTTGCAAGAGCGATATACTTAGCATTTCTCATCAATAGAGAAGCGTAGTTTCTTTCTACATTTCTGTTTGAAACCTGAGAGTAATAGTTTTGAATTGTTTCTAAAACATCATCATACATTTCATTTCCTGGTTGCATTGACCAGTCATTGAATTTTTTCTCAAGTTCTCTTTTGTCAGTAATTGTACCGTTTTTTTCAACAGCATCAATTGTTCCTTGTCTGTTTTTCCAGTAGTTGGCAACAGAAGCATATTGAGAAGCGTATCCTAATTGAGTTGTCTTATCTTTATCCATGTACTTCTTCATAATGTCCATCGCCATTTTAGAAGTCTCTACCCAAGCCGGATAATCTTTAGTGACCATTTGCTCAATTCCGTAAGAAGTTAAGTAACGGTTTGTTCTTCCTGGGTATCCTAAAATCATTGAGAAATCTCCAGGTTTGATTCCTTTAAGAGAAACCGGTAACGAATGTTTAGGCTTTAAAGGAACGTTGGTAGGTTTAAATTCTGAAGGATTTCCTGCAGCATCAGCATATACTCTGAAGATTGCAAAGTCAGCAGTATGTCTCGGCCATTCCCAGTTGTCTGTATCGCCACCAAATTTACCTAATGCAGAAGGAGGTGCACCTACTAATCTTACATCTTTGTAATCTTGATAAACGAAGAAATAAAACTCATTTCCGTTGAAGAAGTCTCTTACAACAACTGTATATTTTCCGTTTTCAGAATTTTCTGTTTGTATTGCTTTTGTCTCAGCATCAATTACAGCTTTTCTTTCAGCTGCAGACATATTGTTGTTTAATTTAGAATTGATTCTCTGCGTAGCATCATCCATTCTTACCAAAAATCTTACATAAAGATCTTTAGAATTAAACTCATCTTTCTGATTCATTGCCCAGAAACCATTTTTCAGGTAATCTTTTTCAGGAGTTGAAGCAGCTGCAATAGCGCCAAAACCACAGTGGTGATTAGTAAAAATCAAACCTTTGTCTGAAACAATTTCTCCTGTACAAAAACCTCCAAAGCTTACGATAGCATCTTTTAAGCTAGAGTTGTTGACAGAATAAATCTCTTCTGGAGTCAAACGAAGACCCTCTTTTTGCATGTCTACACCATTAAGTCTCTTGACAAGCATCAATAGCCACATTCCCTCATCTGCCCTCATTTGAGCAAAACCTAATAAGAAAGTGAATAGTAAAAATATTCTTTTCATTTTATAAAATAATTTTTGTGGGGCTAAATTACTAATTTTTACGATAATTTCTCCGCTATTGGTATGAAAATGGGAGGGAGACTGATATGAAAAACATTTTATCACTTCTTTTTGCCATTTTTATTTTAAATTTAGTTTTAAACTGTTCTGCTGCAAAGTTGGATAATCAGCACTATCAAAGACAATGGATGCTGGTTTCGCTCGATGGCTTTACCAAAGAAGAACTTGTAAAGAATAAAGCAGAAATCAACCTTACGGCTCCCCCAAAAGATAGAAAAATAAGAGGAACCGCGATGATGGGTTGCAATAATATGTTTTTTACTTTAGAATTTAAATCTAAAAACAGAGTAGAAATTTCCGGATTGGGAAGCACATTAATGGCGTGTCAGGACATGAATTTGGAAACAGAATTTTCAAAAGCTTTCGAAAAAATGACTCGTTACGAGATTAATGGTCATTTTCTTACCCTTTATGATGAGAAAGGAGCTCAGATGAAGTTTATTGCCGCAGATTGGGATTAATTTCTCTTTTATTCAATAAATACAGTATAATTATATCGATTTAGATGAAATTGCCTGTTTTTTGAAAAGTGGACTTGTATTTATAAATTAAAAATATTATCTTGTAAATCTCATAAATTATACAAATTTTAATGCTAGAAAAAAAACAACATAATTACGAAAAGGCAGTTTTGGTGGGCGTTGTCACCCAAAATCAGGATGAAGATAAGTTGCAGGAATATATGGACGAGCTGGAGTTTTTGGCCTACACAGCAGGCGCTACGATAGACAGACGTTTTACTCAGAAATTAACTCAGCCCGATTCTAAAACTTTTGTAGGAAGCGGAAAAGCGCAAGAAATAAAAGAATATGTAAAGGAAAATGGGATTGGAACCATTATTTTTGATGATGAATTATCACCTTCTCAGCTTAAAAATCTTGAAAGAGAAATTGAAGTGAAAATTCTAGACAGAACCAATCTTATCCTTGATATTTTTGCACAAAGAGCACAAACTTCTTATGCAAGAACGCAGGTAGAATTAGCCCAATACCAATATTTGCTGCCGAGATTAAGTAAAATGTGGTCTCACTTAGATAAGCAAAAAGGGGGAATCGGAATGCGTGGTCCCGGTGAAACGGAAATTGAAACCGATAGAAGGATTATTCGTGACAGAATATCTTTATTGAAAGATAAGCTGAAAGTTATCGACAAACAAATGGCAACTCAGCGAAACAATCGTGGGAAAGTCGTTCGTACTGCTTTGGTAGGGTATACCAACGTAGGAAAGTCAACATTGATGAATGCTATTTCTAAATCGGATGTATTTGCTGAAGATAAGCTGTTTGCAACGCTAGATACAACGGTAAGAAAAGTAGTAATCGGTAATTTACCTTTCCTTTTAACAGATACCGTTGGTTTCATCAGAAAATTACCGACACAGCTGGTAGAATCTTTCAAATCTACTTTGGATGAAGTGCGTGAAGCAGATCTTCTGATTCATGTGGTTGATATTTCGCACGAAAGCTTTGAAGATCATATTGAATCTGTGAATCATATTTTAATGGAAATCAATGCGCATCAGAAACCAATGATTATGGTTTTTAACAAGATTGATGATTTCAGCTACGAGAAAAAAGACGAAGACGATCTTACGCCAGGTTCTAATAAAAATGTTTCTCTTGACGAATGGAAGAAGACATGGATGGCAAAATCTAAACATCCTGCGGTTTTCATTTCTGCACTTAAGAAAGAAAATTTCCCTGAAATGAAAAGGCTGATTTATGATGAAGTAATGAAAATTCATATTTCAAGATTTCCATACAATGATTTTCTTTTTGAATATTTCGATAATGAAGAAGACGAAGCCTCTGAAACAGAAGATTAATGAATTATAGAATCTTATTCTTTTTATTTATTATTCCGTTTTTTGGTTTGAGCCAAAAGACAAAACTCGATTTGAAAAATATCGAGAAGAATCTCAGCAATCCCAATTCTACGTACAATTACGACAGGCTTATTTTTAAATATAAAGGACTTCCAAAGTCTATCGACAGTATAGAAGCGCAGCATTTGTACTACGGAAGAAACTTTAGGAATGACCTGGTTTCCCAATCTGGAGACGATTTCAAAGAATTAGCAGAAGCTTTTAAAAGCAATAATTTTATAGAATGCATCAAGCTTGGTAAAGCGCTTTACGCAAAAGATCCTACCAATCTTGATGTGATTCTTATCTTACTTCGTGCCTATGATCAGACAAAAAACATCGGCAACTTTTCGCATCACATTGCTCAATTGAGACTTCTTACTGATGCTATCAAAAACTCCGGAGACGGAAAATCAGAACAAACCGCATACAAAGTAAACAGTGTGGGAGATGAATATATCTTCCTTAATATGATGAATGTGGGGCAAGACTATACCCGAACTTCTAAAGCCTTAAAAGACGGTGTTATCGACATTTGGGAAAAAGAAGAGAACAAAATTTATATCAAAATACTTTATTAAGATTTAATTTAAAAAAACAAATTTATTGGAATTATATTATTCATTCTCAGCACTTATCGTACTAGCATCCATTTTTGCATATATCAATTACCGATTTTTAAAGCTTCCGAGTACTATCGGGATTATGGTTATTGCCATCGTGGTATCAATCATTTTGGTTTTATTTGGTGAAAACTTTCTTCCTAAAACATTCGGTCATCTGAATAATTTGATGAACAGTATAGACTTTACCGAAGTTCTGATGGGAGCTATGCTAAACTTCCTGCTCTTTGCGGGAGGTATCCATATTAATATCAATGATTTAAAAGAACAGTTCCGGCCAGTTCTTATATTTTCAACGGCAGGAGTCATTATTTCGACCTTTATCGTAGGGTTTGGAATGTTTTATTTGTTGCCTTTGGTAGGACTAGAGATTCCTTTTATCTACTGTTTGGTATTTGGAGCATTGATTTCGCCGACCGATCCGGTTGCGGTTTTAAGTGTTTTAAAACAAGCGAAAGTTTCAAAGTCATTAGAAACAAAAATTGCAGGAGAATCGTTATTTAATGACGGGATGGCTGTGGTCGTTTTTACAGTGGTTTTGCAGATTGCAGTAGGCGACAAAGTAGATTTGGGAGTAGAAAATATTACTATTTTATTGATGAAAGAAGCTGGAGGCGGATTGCTTTTGGGAGTTCTTTTAGGTTGGGTAACTTCAAGATTAATGCGTGAGATTGATGATTATATTATCTCCGTTTTGGTAACGCTTGCAGTGGTAATGGGTGGTTATCTTGTTGCAAGACAAATGCATGTTTCAGGTCCGTTAACGATGGTTGCTGCAGGATTATTTATGGGTAATTTTAATGTTAAATTTAAAATGAAATCCATCACCCAAGATTATCTGATTAAGTTTTGGGAACTGATTGACGAAATTCTAAACGCCGTCTTATTCCTTTTCATCGGTTTTGAATTGCTGATGATTAAAGATTTAAATCATTATGTAATTCCTGGATTGTTGGCGATTGTTGTGGTTCTTGGTGCGAGATTCGCTTCGATTTGGGGGCCGGCAAAATTTATGTCTTTCAGAAGAACATTTAGCCCGCAAACAATAAAAGTTTTATTTTGGGGGGGAATCCGTGGTGGTGTTTCCATCGCTTTGGCCATGTCAATCCCGAAAAATGAATACAGCAATGCTATTTTAAGTATTACTTACTGTGTGGTTGTGTTTTCTATTATTGTTCAGGGGCTTACGATTGCTAAAGTGGCCAATCCAAAGATGATTGCTGATGAGGAACAAGAGTTGGAAAGTATGACTTTAGATGAAAAACATTAATTGTTTATAAATCAATAAGTATAATGCTTAAAGAAATCAAAGAATCATTAGCGGTTTTATCAATTCCGGAAAAGGCTGCTTTTTTTCCTAAGTTCTTCAAAACAGGAAAAGGGGAGTATGGTGAAGGCGATTTGTTTTTGGGCGTAAAAGTTCCGGACCAAAGAGCGGTTGCCAAAGAATATTATGCTAAAATTTCTTTGGATGAATTGAGTGAATTGCTTTCTTCGCCTTATCATGAGCATCGTTTAACGGCTTTAATTATACTGATTTCCAAGTTTGAAAAAACGAAAGACACAGCGATAAAAGAAGAAATCGTCGATTTTTATCTTAATCATCTCGATTTTGTTAATAATTGGGATTTGGTAGATACCACTTGTTATAAGATTTTAGGGCAATATGCTTTTGAAAATCAGAAAGAAAGCCTTTTAAGAACGCTTGCTGATTCTGACCAGATGTGGCATAAAAGAATTGCTGTAGTAGGAACAATGCACTATATAAAAAAGGGTTCGTTTGAATTGACGAAAGAGCTTGTCACGCAAAATCTTCATCACCCACATGATTTGATGCATAAAGCAAATGGCTGGTTGTTGAGAGAGATGGGTAATAAAAATGAAACAGAATTAATCAATTATCTCAATCAATATTACAAAGAAATGCCAAGAACCTGCCTTCGGTATGCGATTGAAAAATTAGATGAAGAATTGCGTCAGGATTATCTTAAAGGCAGAATTTAAACATGATTGATTTCACCTTTTAAAGAGGTATGTTAAAAATAAGTAAATTTGCTTCTCAACATGAACTTATGAAAATATATTTCAGGCAGTTTTTTCTGCTGATTTCTTTATTACTTCTAACAAGCTGTTTTGATATTTTAGATAAAGTAAACGTCAAAGCTGATGGAAGCGGAGAATATTCGCTCATTCTGAATGCGAGTAAAAGTAAAACAAGACTAGTCTCCATTTCTAAAATGGAAACCGTAAACGGTAAAAAAGTTCCACAGAAATCTGAAATTGAAGCTAAAATAAACGAAGCCGCGAGAATTTTTAAAAGCGTTCCGGGGATTTCCAACGTCAAAACGTCTATGGACTTTGATAATTACATCATCAAACTGAGTTGTAATTTTAAGAAAATAGAAAATGTAAATGCCGGTTTAGAGCAGTTAAAAGCCAAAAACATCTTAGGGAAAATGATTCCTACACAGATTTACAGCAATGATTCTGCAAAGAAAACTTTCACAAGAAATAAAATCAATACGTTCAAAAGCGATTACGACAAACTAAGTTCGGCAGACAAAGAAGTTTTTAATAATGCTAAATACACTTCGGTGTTGCAGTTTGAAAACATTGTAAAATCTCAATCTAACAACGCGTATCAGCTTTCACCAAACAGAAAAGCGATGAAGCTTGAAGGGAATGTTTTAGATTTTATCCTTCAGAAAAAACAGATTCAAAATACGATTACTTTTCAATAACCATACTCAAATATGAAATCTTTATTTTTAAAAACACAGATCCTCTTTTTATTTCTTTTCGGTTTTGTGCTGATTTTCGCACAAAAAAGCATGCAGATTCCTCAAAATGCGGTTTTTTACATGGAAGTCAACGGAAAACAGCTTAATCAAAAAGTTGATTGGGGGAAGTTTAATCCTTTTCTAAAAGAAATCACCAAAGATAAAGGCAAGGATAAAAAAGCTTCTTGGAACGATTATTCCAAAACGGGGATTAAATATGATGCTACGCAGTATCATTATGCCACGATGAATGATTCTGTGAAATCTTACAACACTCATTTTACTTTAGAGAATCCAGATAAATTTCAGGAATTTGTGAATTCAGTAAAGAAAAAAGGGCAAGAAGTTACCAAAAAAAGCAACTATTCTTACATCGATATCGACAATGATGTGTTTGTAGCTTGGAGTGGAAATCGTGCTGTTTTGAGTATGATTAGCTACGAAAAGCCTCATAAAGGAAATTGGATGGATGATCTTGAGGCTGAAGATAGTGCGGCAATGGTTACAGATACTGTGGCAATTGCAATTGACAGCGCTTATGTGGAAGATGAAAAACCTTTCGATTATAAAGAAGAAATTCAATACCTGAAAGATGATATTAAAGATTTAAAAGAAAGTATTAAAGATAATAATGCTGAAATTCTAAAGCTTCAAAAAGATATTAAATATCTTGAAAAACATCATCAATATCCTGCAGAAAAGAAAGTGCCTGAAACGGGTGAAGCTGTAAAAGATTCTACTTACACGCCAAATGTAGAAGTTTTACCGCCTCCAATTTCACAGGATGATTATTATGAAGAAGAGTCGTATGAAATAGATTCTAGTTATCAGAAAGAAATGGATTCGCTGAATATTGAGAAATTCAAAATCGTAAAAAAGTTTGCGGAAGATAGTTTTAATCAGTATTTCAGCTCAAATAAAGAATTTTCGGTGACCAAAGATATGTTGAGCTTCAGAGATGCCAATGCTGATGTTTTTATCTACGCTGATTATGGAAGAATTATCAATGAAGGAATTTACAAAAACTTGCCTGCAAGCTTCAATTTTACAGGTGTTTTAGGCAAAATGTATAATTCAAATACATCATATAACCTGTATTTTGATAAAGATAAAGTAAGGCTTGTCAATAATTATCAGCATAAAGATTCGGATATGCAAAAGAGTATTTCTGACGTGTATAAAGGGAAGAAAAACAAAAAATTGGCCGCTTTAATTAATGATAAAAGTGTTGGATATTATGTAATGAATGTGAATGGTTCTAAATATTTTGATATGATGTATGGCTTGCTGAAAAACTCAGGAGAGTCTGAATATCAAAAAGAAATGGAACTGATGATGGAAACGATGAAAATTGTTTTGGATGAAGAAGCTATCACAAAAATTGCTCCTGGAAATGGAATTTTCGTTCTGAATGAATTAAAATCTAAAAACGTAGAATACACTGATTACGAGTATGACGAAAATTATAACGAGAAAGAAGTAAAGAAAACCAAAGATGTGATGGTCCCAGACTTCACTTTTGCATTTGCTACAGAAAACGAAAACTATTGGAAACGTGTTTTCAATGTGTTGACTTCTAATAAAGCTTTTGCTAAAAAATTCTCTAAAAATGGCGAGTTTTATAGCTTTAAAGATGAGAAAAATAAAAACAGTTATGTAGAGCAGTTGTTTTTCACAGTAAAAGATGGAATTGTTTATGTAACGACTTCTAAAGATAATATTAATTCCAATACTCAGTCTGAAATTTCAAAACAATGGATGAAAGATTCTTCGAAATATCCTTTGTCTGGAAGATTAAATATTCAGAAACTTTTGATTGGTTTAGATAAAGAATTTAAAAGTAAATCTGAAAGAAAAGCTCTTGATTTGTTAAGAAAAAATGTAGGTGAAGTTTATTTTAAAACTGAAGCGAAAGGGGGAAGTATTGAGACTGAAATGAATTATAATATTAAAAATTCTTCAGAAAACAGCCTAATGTATTTCTTCGATTTGTTTGATGAAATCTATAAAATTTCAGAGTCTGAAAAATCGACACACACTTTGTAAATGATATCAATGGAAACGGGCTTTAGTCCGTTTTCTTAATTTTTAATGTAAATTGGTTGTAACCAAAATAGATGTTTTTGTAAGGAATTTATGAAGAAAAAATATGTTTTTCTGGTCATCACCGCTCTGCTTTCGATTGGAGTTTATTTTCTGTTTTTTCATAAAGATAAAAGCTTACAATACATTCCGGGAAATGCGGATATTGTTGTTTTAGTTGATGTTAAAAAAGCGACGAGACAATATGTTTTTAGTTTTTTGATGCATCCTTCAAAATGGTTTGAAGATTCTACAAAAGATAAAAACAAAATCTCTATTTCAGATTCCGGAGTAGATGTTCCTGATTTTCTGCAAATTTTTCATTTAAAAGAAACTAAAATTTCGGAATGGTACACTGTTTTAGAAATCAATGATAAAGCGCAGTTTTTGGCATTTTTAAAAAGAAATCAATTTATAGAAGTTGCAAAAGACCTGTTTAAAAATAACCAGTTTTTTATAAAAATTGAGGGTAGAAAATGTATTATAGGAACGTCTGATTTAAATTTTAAAAACATCGGGAAGCCACTTTATCAGAAATTCAGAAATCAAACTTTGAGTGCAGATTCTTTTATGAATGATGGTTTGGGGAGTATTTCTTTTATTTCAGAACTACGAACCCAGAACTTTTCAATCGATTTAAAAGATGACGAAATTGAAATAAAAAACGAACAGAATTCTATTGATTTCAAGTCCTTGATTTCAGATTTGTATAAAAAAACTCAATTTTTAGAGTCTGAATTAGATTCAGAAAATATCAGAAAAATAAGTTCGGTTTTTAAAGAAAAAATTTCAGATTCAATATCGGTTAATCATTTGATAATAAGCGCAGATATCTCGGAAGTAAACGATACAATTATCAGTTACGGATACGATGATGACTTTAATGAAATTGAAAAAGTGACTTATCAGAAAATCGTTCAGCCGGAGTATAATATTTTGTTAGAAACTTCAAATCCTGAGAAAATGAGGAAATATTTTCAAAACAGAAAATGGATAAATACTGAAAATCAATTTACGGCAATTCCGTTTCAACCCAATTTAATCAGTCAAAATAAGAATCAGATTTCGATTAAATCTACCCGAAAATCTGTAAAATTGAGCGATTATAAAAAACAAAACTATATTTTTATCAAAAATAATCCTTTGCTGTATTCTTCATTTAAAATGTTGAATAACCCGTTTTTTAAAGACATCGAATATGTTTTTTATGGAAATAAAAACCTAGATTATACAGTGAAAATTAAGTTTAAAAAAGATAAATTCCCATTAATTTTAAGATAAAACTCTATGTGTCCTCCTGAAATTGCTTTACTAAAAACATGTACGCATTATTTCCTGCATCTGGCATTTCCGGCGGTTATAGCCTTTGTTTTTTATCGTAATCAATGGAAAAAAGTGTACTTGATTCTTTTGGCCACCATGTTGGTTGATCTCGATCATCTTTTTGCCAATCCTATTTTTGATCCCAACAGAATGAGTGTGGGTTTTCACTTTTTACATTCCTATTACGCGATTGCGGTGTATTTTTTTCTTTTGTTTTTTAAGGGGAATTTAAGAATAATAGGTATTGGTCTACTTTTTCATATGTTCACTGATTTTCAGGATTTTGTGTGGTGGTGTCATTAAAATATTATTAATATTTTCTTTTAAGATTACTAATTTGATAGATTTTTTGTATTTTAGTGACGTTTATGAAACTAAAAGAATTTTTACATTATACGTACGTTTTTCCTGTCTTGGCGGTACTTTATTACCTCTCAGGATTGATGGGAACAGGAGTGGTCTTCGATGTCATTGCCGGTGTATTACTCACCGGAAGTGTTTTATCAGCCGTACATCACGCTGAAGTAGTTGCTCACAGAGTTGGTGAACCCTACGGAACCATTATTTTGGCGCTCTGTATTACCATTATTGAAGTAGCACTTATTATTTCGTTAATGGTTGCAGGAGGTGAGCAAGCCATTACGTTAGCAAGAGATACCGTCTTTGCAGCGGTAATGATTATCCTGAACGGAATTATTGGTATCTGCGTCTTGGTGGGTGGTGTAAAGTATTTTGAGCAGTTTTTTGCCCGAACTTCTGCTACAACCTATCTTGTAAGTATTGTTTCTATTTTGGTGATTACTTTGGTTCTTCCCAACTTTACTTCAAGCGTCAACGGACCTTACTATAATAACGCACAGCTAATTTTTGTATCCATTGCTTGTCTTGTCATTTATGGAGTCTTTTTAATGGTGCAAACCGTGAGACACAGAAGCTATTTTGTACCAGCTGATGGAAATGCAGAAGAACATTTTATACCAAATAAAACACAGACCGTTGTGAGCTTTTTCTTATTGGTCGTATGTTTGATTGTCGTTGTTTTAATGGCGAAAGGTCTCTCTAAAACAATCGAAGATATGGTACAAAGCATGGGAGCACCAAAATCTTTAGTAGGAGTTATTATTGCAGGTGTTGTATTGCTTCCGGAAGGATTGGCGGCAATTCGTGCAGCGAGAAATAACCAGTTTCAGTCGAGTTTAAATTTGGCCTTAGGTTCTGCATTGGCGAGTATTGGTTTAAGTATTCCTGCGATTTCTGCAGTAAGTATCATGTACGATATTCCTTTGGTTTTAGGTCTTGATAAAAAAGATATAATTCTCCTTACCTTATCTGTTTTTATCGTGATGCTTTCATTGAGTAGAGGAAAAACCAATATTTTGTACGGAACTGTTTTGTTAGTCAACTTAGCAGCCTATATTTTCACCGTAATTGTACCGTAACTCTAAACTCGAAACAGGAAGCTCGAAACACTACAGTTTTCTCGCCATTTCCATTTTATAAGCCATTAGATTGGCTATATTTTCAGATTTTGTGATGGCCATAGAAGCATTTTGACCCGTGAAATTCTCTTCAATGGTTTGTTTCCACAATTCAAGCCATTTTTCGAAATGTTTTTTCTCCATCGCTTCCATTTGGTTGATGGGAAAATGTACGGCCATAGGATTTCCTTTGTAGCTCATCTGTCCGAAAAGTATGCTTTCCCAAAACGAATACATCTTTGGTAAATGCTTGTCCCAATCTACTTTTACAACGTCTTTAAAGAAGAAACCTATCGTCTCGTCTTTTACCACTTTATCGTAAAATGAATTAACCAATAATTCTATATCTTCTCTTGATTCTAAATTTTTCATTTTCAGATTTATTTATAGCTAAAAATTATACATCAAATTTAGTTTAATTCTAAATCATAAAGAAGATGTTAAGATTGATAAGATTCATAAAAACAATATTTTATCTTTGTAGTCTGCTTTTAGGCATCTTAAAAAATTAGAATTGAATTTAGACTTTTATAAAACTCAGGCTTTACAGAAACAGAAAGAACATAAAAAGTTTTTGGATGGTTTAAAGAAAAAACCGCCTAAAAACTTAGATTATGTTGTGCAAGAAACTCATGAGCAGGTTTTTGAGAAAGTTGATTGTCTTCAATGTGCCAACTGTTGTAAAACTACCGGGCCACTTTATACAGAAAAAGATATCGAGCGTATTTCAAAACATTTACGCATGAAACAGGCGGATTTTGAAGCTAAATTTCTGCGTGTAGATGAAGAGGATGATAAGGTTTTGCAGAATCTTCCGTGCTATTTCCTGAATGATGATAATACATGCTCAATCTACGAGGTACGTCCCAAAGCATGTAGAGAATATCCTCATACAGACCGAAAAAAGATTTATCAGATTAATGATTTGATGATAAAAAATACGGTGATTTGTCCTGCTGCTTTTGAGTTTGTAGAAAGTATGATGAAGAATTTAGGTAAATAGAGTGCGAATATTACAAGAATAGTAAGAATTTTTTATTTTAATATTAAAATGACTACTAAAAATAAATAATTTTTTAAATCATGAATAAAAAAGACAAATATGGTTTAGAATTTATAAAACTAAAGAATAATGGACTAGTTGGATATAATTGCATTCGTAAAAACCACATCGTTGACAAAAATAATCTCCTGCAATTTCTAACTTATTTAGATGAATCAGCAACTCAATTTCTTTTAAGAGAGGTAAATTTTTATTTAAACTGTGTCCCTGATCTTTCTTGGACGCCTTATGATTCAATGGTGTTAGAACATATAAATTTACAAATAGACTATCCTAATTTTATAATTGATGGACAGTCTTACATATTTCCTCTAACTGATATCCGAGACTTATTATACGAATGGTTGACCTTTTTGCAAAGCTAAGCGGTGGATTAGTTTTGTACTTGGAATTATTGAATAAAAATGAAATCTTATAAGGTTTTAAGAGCTTATAAAGTTTTGTTTAAAACACGTTTAATGTTTCATAAGTAAATCAAACCTCATTTGATTTGCAGTAAGAAATAGTTTTTTAAGTAATGTTTCAGGATTTTTTTTGATCAATCTCCACCATTCTAAACTGAACTATTTTTTCAATCAAATCTAAAGGCAATTCTTCATTCAATGGAAACTGAACAGCACCTTTTGAAAATTTAAATTTTCTTTCAACAAAATCATTTTCAAAACGGACAATTGCTTTGGGGAGCGGATAAAAACCGATGTGCTTTTTATAAGCCGCAAAATAAATCAAAGGCTTGTCTTTATATTTGAAAGCGGGCATTTGATACCCGATATATTCTTCCAAATCAGGATTTTGGGAGTGTATTACTTTTCTTAAAACCTCCATTTTTAACTGTACTTCTTCCGGAAAAAGAAGAAAATATTCATTAAAATTTGTGAATGCATTTTTCATAGGAAATATTTTAATAAAAATAAAAAAAAGCGCTGAACTGGACATTCAACGCTTTCCTCTTTCACTATTACTTTTTTCCCATTTGTAATCCCGGGACAGGTTGTAAGAAAAAAGGTCGGGAAAACTTCCCAACCTTTATATTTTTATACTACTCCTTGAGCAAGCATTGCTTCAGCAACTTTTACGAACCCGGCGATATTAGCACCTTTTACGTAGTTTACATAGCCATCTTCCTCTTTACCGTAGTCTCTACAAGCTTTATGAATTCCGATCATAATCTCTTTCAGTCTTGCATCAACTTCTTCAGAAGTCCAGTTTAATCTGATAGAGTTTTGAGTCATTTCTAATCCTGAAGTAGCTACACCACCTGCGTTAGAAGCTTTTCCTGGAGAGAACAATACTTTATTCTCAAGGAAATAATTGATAGCATCTAAAGTTGAAGGCATATTAGCAGCTTCAGTTACACAAACGCAACCGTTTTCTACCAACATTTTAGCATCTTCAAGGTGTAATTCGTTCTGAGTTGCAGAAGGAATTGCCACGTCACACTTCACTTCCCAAGGACGTTTTCCAGCATGGAATACGGCAGAAGGATATTTTTTAGCGTAATCTTCAGCTCTGTTATTTCCAGAAGCTCTAAGCTCTAAAAGATAATCGATTTTATCACCGTCGATTCCGTCTTTATCATAAATATAACCGTCTGGTCCAGAAAGCGTAATTACTTTTCCGCCTAGTTCGTTTACTTTTTTGATAACTCCCCAAGCTACGTTTCCGAAACCTGAAACTGTTACTGTTTTATCTTTGAAAGTTTGTCCGATAGTCTTAAGCATTTGCTCAGCGAAGTACACCACACCGTAACCTGTAGCTTCAGGACGGATTAATGAACCTCCATAAGCAAGACCTTTTCCGGTAAGAACTCCGGTAAACTCGTTTCTTACTTTTTTGTACTGGCCAAATAAGTATCCGATTTCTCTTGCTCCAACACCGATATCTCCAGCAGGAACGTCTGTTTCTGGGCCGATGTGCTTGCATAATTCTGTCATGAAAGCTTGGCAGAAACGCATTACTTCCATATCAGTTTTTCCTTGTGGGTCAAAATCAGAACCTCCTTTACCACCTCCCATTGGAAGAGTCGTTAAAGAGTTTTTAAATACCTGCTCGAAAGCTAAGAATTTAAGCACAGAAAGGTTTACAGTAGGGTGGAAACGGATTCCTCCTTTGTAAGGTCCGATTGCAGAGTTCATTTGAATTCTGAAACCTCTGTTTACTTGAATTTCACCTTTATCATCAACCCATGGAACTCTGAAAATAATAATTCTTTCCGCTTCAGCCATTCTCTCTAGAAGCTTCATTCCGGTATATTCTTTTCTGGTCAAGATAAACGGAATTACAGTTACAGCAACTTCTTTTACTGCCTGTAAAAATTCCGGTTCGTTAGGATTTTTTGCCTCAATTTTAGCAATAAATTCCTGAATTTTCTGGTCAATATTATATTGTTCCATATTAGGTAGGGTTGAATATTATGTCAACAAATTTAATTTTTTTTTCAAGATTCACAATAGCATATTTGATGTTTATTGAAAATTCAATAATAATGAATCAAAATATTATTAAATTGATAATTTTAAACTAATTTTTATTAAAAATTAAATGTTAGATATAAAATAATGAAATATTAAGAAATCGTTAATTCTTATATTACTATAAATTGTCTCCCAGAAAATGATTTTACTTTTCCCAAAAGCTCTAATTCTAAAATTACAGGCAATAATTTGTGCGAAGGCACCGATATTTTCTCGGATAAATCGTCTAAAGAGATGTGTGGATTTTCTGCAATGTTTTTATATATTAATTCTTGATTTTCAGATAATTGAATGGTGATTTTGCTGTGAGGAAAGAGCTCTTCCATTTTTTCTTTAAGATTATTAAATCCAAGCAAGTCTAAGAGGTCTTTTATGGTAGAAATTGCAGTTGCTTTATTCTGAAAAATTAAATGATTGCATCCTTGGCTATACTTGTCTGTAATTTTTCCGGGAAGAGCAAAAACATCTCTATTATAAGTGTTTGCAAAAGTCGCGGTGCTTATAGAGCCTCCACCGAAGGCTGTTTCTACTACAATAGTGGCAGGAGAAATACCGGCAATAATTCTATTTCTTTGAATGAAATTTTCGCGGTCGGGTTTTCTTGATGAATTAAATTCGGTAAGCAATCCGCCGTTTTCTTCGAGAATTTTTTCTGAAAGTTTTCTGTTTTTAGAGGGGTAAAAAGTATGAAAGCCATGTGCTAAAACACCAATGGTAGGAATTTGATGGTTTAATGATTGCTCGTGCACTTCTTTGTCAACGCCTAGGGCCAAACCGCTAACAGATATATATGAATGTGACTTTGATTCTTCAAAAAAGTCTTCAATAAATTTTTTGCCGTAAGCTGTTATATTTCTTGTTCCTACTAAACTAATCGTTTTTAGTTTTGTGTCAAAATTTCCCTTCTGGTAAAGTATTGCAGGAGCATCGTCACATTCTTTAAGTAAAATAGGAAAGTCGTTTTGGTGTCTTAGGTTAATTTTTATGGAATTTTTTTCGCAAAAAGCAATTTCTTTTTCAGCAAATTTCAGATGTTCAGAATTTCCTATGTCGGAAATTATTTTTGTGCCAATTCCATCTGTTTTGCTGAGTTCTTTTTTATGGGTTTTCCACACATTTTCGGCCGTTCCAAAACGGCGTACGAGTTTGAAAAAATTAATGTCACCAATAAAATTACATTCACGCAGAGCGATAGAATAGAGGTGTTCTTCAGAATACATTTGTGTTATTTTATTCAAATGTAGTCAATTATGATTTATTTTCTCCTTAATTCTTCCAAATAATCCCAAACATCTTCATTTTTTTTGTAGGGTAATTCCAGAAAGTCATCGGGATGATTCTCTTTGTATTCTTGCCAAAGTATATCATCTTTTTCGTTATAATAATTGGGGAATTCCCAGATATATTTCTTCTTTTTTTCTCCTGAGTTTTTAAATATATAGGCCATCACACTTCCCATCAATGCGCCAGATAAATGCGCCTGCCAAGAAATTTTACTCGGCTCATTAAGATTATTGAATAGTTCTTCAGGAAACATTCCCCAAATTAAACTTCCATAGTATAAAACAACCAGTAATGAGATGGTTAAAAGTTTCATATTCCATTTAAAAACGCCACTGAAAAAAAGAAAAAATGCCAAAACGTACACCAAACCACTCGCTCCGATGGTGCATGTGTAATGATATTCTCCAGTTAAAATATCAATAGGTGGTAACAGCCAAAGAATAAGACCCGTGCCTAACCAGCCTATCACAAAAACTTTAGTGGCAACTTCAGAATAAAACTGAAAGAGTAAAAACATCAGAACAGCGATGGGAATTGAATTTCCTATAATATGGTCAAAGCTGCCATGTAAAATAGGAGAAGTCAAGATACCCAACAATCCTTCGGGCAATAGTGGAATAATTGCTCCAAAGCAGTTGGAGAAAAACCCCATTGCTTGTAAAAAATACCCAAACCACATTGCAGCAAGCATAAGTGAGGGAGCGATGAATGCCTTTTTGTGAATTATATTTTTAATCATATAGGTAAGATGTCAAATCAAAAGCCAAGTATAAATTTCGGAAATTTTGGCGATGATTTTGCATTGTGGTTGTCATTTGAGACAAAAAGTAATAAATTTGATTATTAAATGATATTTTAAATAAAAATTGTCTAAATAGAAAACTGAATTTCGACATTCAGGTATTTATTAAATTTTAGTTCATAAAAAAGGGGTTCATGAAAAAGGTCTTTATGTTATTTTTTATTTACTTGAGTGCGAGTTCTTTTGCTCAGGTAATCATCAGTGATTCGGTAGCAGTTGATACGATTAAAAAACCAAAGTATTGGTCGGTTTTAGCCAAAAATAGTGTGATGTTTAATCAGGCAGCTTTTTCAAATTGGGTTGGCGGTGGAGCCAATAATGTAGGGTGGCTGGGAAGCGCAAACTATAATCTAACGTATGAAAAAGACCGAAATCTTTGGGAAAACATCATCATTTTAAATTACGGACAAAATACAACAAAAGGAGTAGGGACTAGAAAAACCCAAGACGTTATTAATTTTTCTACCAACTACGGGAGGCAGTTTTCTAAAAGCTGGTATGTTTCTGCGGGTGCCAGTTTGCAGTCTCAGTTTTCGGGTGGTTTTGAAGATGGGAACAATCCTGAAGCTAAGAAAATCTCCAATTTTATGGCACCAGGATATTCAAATGCCGGTTTGGGGATTACGTACAGGCCTAATGATAAGTTAACGGTTACCTTGCGTCCTGCCAATGGGAGATTTACTTTTGTTTTGGATAAAGAGCTACAATTGGCCGGAAATTATGGACTTAAAGATGATGGAGATTCATTTTTAATGCAGTTCGGTTTCTATGGAAATGCAGTTTATAAGGTTAAGTTGATGGAAAATATAGAAATGACGAACACCGGCTCTATTTTCTCTAATTATCTGGATAAACCTGATCACATGGTTTTGTCATACAACATGCTTTTAAATATGAAAATCAATCGATTTGTTTCATCCATTGTTACTTTAGATTTGCTGTATGATCATAATCAAATTCAAAAAACGCAGCTTAAACAGACTTTGGGTATTGGTTTTGCGTATAATATTGATAACGGCGTTAAACGATCGGCAAGAAAGGACAACCAATCGTGGCTTAGGAAATAAATGATAAGAATATATCAAAAAGTAATTCAAAAATGAGTTACTTTTTTTATGCCTGAAATTATGATTTCTATAATTTAATTAAATTTTATTTATGATTAATGATATTTTTAATACCTTTAGATAAGCACATATGACATCTATTTGTATTAATAGTGTTTAATTTTTTATTCAATAAAATAAACAATTTTAAATAAATTAATCATGAGAAAAATTTTATTACCGATTTCCATACTTCTGGGAATTTTTGTTTCTTCTCAGGAAGTGAATGTTGAAAAACTAGCTGTAGATACTACAAAAGTTTGGTCTATTCAAGCTCAAAATACTTTAATGCTCAATCAGGCTGCCTTTTCAAATTGGATAGGTGGCGGGGCCAACAATGTAGGCTGGCTTGCCGGTGTAAACTATAACCTAACTTACGAAAAAGGAAAGTATCTCTGGGAAAACGTCATTGTTTTGGGGTACGGACAAAATAATACAAAAGGAGTGGGAACCCGAAAAACTCAGGATGTTATCAATTTATCCACCAATTTCGGGAAAGAGTTTATGAAAAACTGGTATCTTTCTGCGGGTGCTAGTTTACAGTCGCAGTTTGCAGCAGGTTACGAAGATGGTAATAATCCTGCAGCGGCTAAAATTTCAAACTTTATGGCACCAGGTTTCGTCAATGTTGGGGTTGGGGTTACCTATCGACCGAATGATAATTTTACAATGACTTTAAGACCAGCGAATGCAAGAATGACCTTTGTAATGGATGAAGACCTTCAGAAAGCAGGAATCTATGGTTTGAAAAATGATGGCGATTCTATGTTATTCCAGTTTGGTTTCTTGGGAACAGCAATTTATAAGATGAAATTAATGGAAAATGTTAGTTTGATTAATACAGGATCTGTATTTTCAAATTATATAGACCATCCTGAAAGATTAGTGCTTTCTTATGGCGCTGTTTTAAACATGAAAATCAACAAATTTATTTCAACCAATATTACACTAGATGTGTTGTATGATCATAATCAAATTCAGAAAACACAGTTGAAGCAGACTTTAGGAGTTGGCTTTGCCTATAATATTGATAATGGGGTAAAAAGATCTGAAAGAAAAGACAACCAGTCGTGGTTAAAGAAATAATTTTAATTCTAACATAAAAAAACACTTCCTCGGAAGTGTTTTTTATTTTTAGTCTTTAACGAAGATGTCAAACATATTACCATCATCGATTGTGTAGGTCATTCTTTTCAGTTCAACATTATTTTTGAATACTGCTGTGTATGATGGGTTTGCAGTTGCATATCCTTTAATCATATAACTATCGGTTCCGGTTTTATTTAATTCAAAGTCCATAATATTGTAATAAAAACCACCATCGTATGAGGCATGAATTTTCGTGTTGTTTTTCCAGACATCGCTTAATCCCTGAACATATGAGTTCCCGTTATTAAAAAACATTTTAAAAGGATTGGATATTCCCTGTATAAAACTTGAGTTATCTAATAAATCAATTGTATTTATTTTACAAGCTACATCATTTCTATACATCAATTTCAAATTATTATCATTTCCATAAACACCAGATAAATAATATCCGGGTTTATTTAAAGAAGTATATTGACTGTTTTTGAAATACCCGTTATCTAATATCTTCCAAGTATATTGATCGGTCATGCTTACGGCTATATACACATCACTCTTATGAACCGTAATATTTCTGGTCATAATTTTGTCCGGGCTGTCAAGCTTTATTAAAGATGTTTTAATTCCGTTTTTCCAGTAGCAGACTTCGTATTTGTTAGCGGTTGGCTCATCCGGATTGTGTATCATTCCTAAAAGATAAAAATCGTTGTTGTATAAATGAGCACCTTGAAAATATACTTTATTTGAAGCAGGAAGGTTGTAATAATCACTGATTTTCTTTTTAATGTTGTCTTGCCAAATGTAGTCTGCTCCTTCTGCCATATCGATTCCAATCACATAGCTGTGATGATCACTTACAAACATTTTAATAGCAGATATATTATTACCATCGCTTAAGATAACTTTTTCGTTATCTTTCCAATAGCACGCCTGTTTATTTTCTGATCCAGCCACATATACTCCTTTCATTGCAGAGCTGGGTTGAAGCTCTTCATTAATTTGGTTTTCTGTATGGTCATCATTTCCACTGCAAGAAAAAAGCAGAATAATAGATGTAAAAAGTAAAATTCTCATGGTTCGTTTTTTTATAGGATACAAAAAAACGAAAAGGTTGCAGATGTAAATGAAAATATTTTAAAAAACATAATAAAAACAGAAAGCACTTCAATCGAAGTGCTTTCTGTTTTTATCTGTATTTTTGAGCTTAAAACTCAATACTTACTTCCAATTTTTCTGTAAGAAGTTTTGAAATTTTCTCTTTTAAAGGCTCAATGTCGATATTCTGCATCGCATCATTAGCAAAAGCAAACAACAATAAAGCCTGAGCTTCTTTTTTAGAAATTCCTCTTGCTCTTAGATAGAATAAAGCGTCTTCATTCAACTGTCCAACAGTACAACCGTGAGAACACTTCACATCGTCTGCAAAAATTTCCAACTGAGGTTTTGTATCAATTGTAGCACCTTCGCTTAAAAGAACGTTGTTGTTCTGCTGATAAGCATTGGTTTTTTGCGCGATTTTATCTACAAAAACTTTTCCGTTGAAAACTCCGTGAGATTTATCTTTAAAAATACCTTTATAGTTTTGGTAGCTTTCACAGTTTGGCTGATTGTGATGAACCGCAGTGTGATGATCTACCAATTGATCTTTTCCGATAATCGTGATTCCGTTCATGAAAGAATTGATATTCGGTCCGTTTTGAATGAAATCTAAATTATTTCTTACGATTTTCCCACCAAAAGAGAATGTATTTACTGTCGTTAAACTGTCTCTTTCCTGTTTTGCAAACGTATGATCTACCAAATAAGAAGTGTCGCTGTCATTCTGCAATTTATGCCAATCTGCTTTAGCGTTTGGAGATGTGAAAATTTCAGTCACAGAATTGGTGAAAACATAGGTTTCATCAAAATTGTGGTGACTTTCAATTACTTCTACTTTTGCGCCGTCTTCTACAATGAGTAAGTTTCTTGTATTGTAAAACGTGTTTTCTTCCTGATTTTGAGAAAGGTAAAAAACATGGATTGGTTTTTCAATCACAACATTTTTAGGCACTTTCAGGAAAAAACCATATTTGCAATACGCCTGATTCAAATTGGTAAAAGCTAAATCTTTTGCAGCAATCGTATTAAAATATTGATCGAAAACATCTTTGTGATTCTCATCATTCAATGCATAATTGAAAGACAAAAATTCTGCATTTTCGATAGATATTTTAGAAAGCTCTTTATGAAGCTGACCATTAACGAAAACAATCCAGTCAAAATATTCTTCACCCAGATGCAGCTCATCAAGCTGTTCTTTGGTGATATTATGACTTTCTTTCGGGAAAAAATTGTAATCTTTCTCGATGATTTCTTTAATGTTGGTATATTTATATTCCTCGTCTTTCTTTGTAGGAAAGCCAATCTGAGCAAATTTCCCCAATGCTTCAACTCTCGTTTCATCTAAAAAACGATGACGAAGTGTACTAAGAAATTCGCTGTGATTGTTTAAAATTTGTTCGTTTAAACTCATTATTTGAACGTTTATTTTGCCGTCGTAAAGAAGTTTAGATTCCTACGGAATGACAAATATTGCGTTTAATTTTTTAAATATTTAAATGCTTTTAATCTTTAAATTAATTTAAAAGCCAATCGTATCCTTTAGCTTCTAATTCTAATGCTAAAGATTTGTCACCTGTTTTGATAATTTTTCCGTTTGCTAAAACGTGTACAAAATCAGGCTGAATATAATTTAATAATCTTTGGTAATGCGTAATCAAAAGAACGGCGTTTCCTTCGTTTTTGAATGTATTTACACCATCTGCAACAATTCTCAAAGCATCGATATCTAATCCTGAATCGGTTTCATCCAAAATAGCTAATTTAGGATTTAGCATCATCATTTGGAAGATTTCGTTTCTTTTTTTCTCACCTCCCGAAAAACCTTCGTTTAATGATCTAGAAAGAAAATCTTTTTTAATACCTAATTTCTCAGATTTTTCACGAATCATTGCCAACATTTCTTTTGCAGGCATATCTTCCAGTCCGTTTGCTTTTCTGTTTTCATTTAAAGCAGCTTTAATGAAATTGGTCACAGAAACTCCAGGGATTTCTACTGGATACTGAAAAGAAAGGAAAATACCTTTGTGAGCTCTTTCTTCAGGAGCATCTTCGATGATGTTTTCACCATCAAATAAAATTTCACCTTCTGTCACTTCATAATCTTCTTTCCCTGCAATGACAGATGAAAGCGTAGATTTTCCGGCACCGTTTGGTCCCATGATTGCGTGAACTTCGCCCGGCTTTATTTCAAGATTAATTCCTTTTAATATTTGTGCGCCATCTTCAATTCTGGCGTGTAAGTTTTTGATTTGTAACATTCTATGTTGTACTTTTCTATTAGTCGATTGATGCTAGCTTCCTCTGTAAGTAGAGTATCCAAAAGGTGACAATGTGATTGGCACGTGGTAATGTTGATTGTCTTGAATCTGAAATACCACTTCTATAAATGGATAAAAGCTTTCCATGTTTTTATTTTTAAAATAATCTTCTGTAAAGAATATTAATTTATATTTTCCGTAATTACTTTTTGAATCTTTTCCTTTGGGTAAAAAGTCTCCAATTCTACCATTTTTATCAGTCTTTTTGTTAATGACCGAGATCCATTGTTTTGTAGTTTCATTGTATTTTTCCAACTTCACGTCTACATTTTCAACAGGTTTTCCAAGGGTGATATCCAGAATATGGCTCGAAAGCTGAAATTCTTTATTTTCCTGAGCCGAAACACTTGAAAATATAATTACAAAAAATAGGTATAATAACTTTTTCATACGTTTTAATTATCCTACAGAACCTTCCAAAGAAATCTCTAGTAATTTTTGAGCTTCAATAGCAAACTCCATTGGAAGTTTATTTAAAACCTCTTTACTGAAACCATTTACAATCAAAGCAATTGCTCTTTCGGTATCAATTCCTCTTTGGTTACAGTAGAAAATCTGGTCTTCACCAATTTTTGAAGTTGTAGCTTCATGTTCTAACTGAGCTGTAGGGTCTTTAATCTCGATGTAAGGGAAAGTATGTGCACCACATTCGTTACCCATCAATAAAGAGTCACACTGAGAAAAGTTTCTGGCTCCTTTTGCAGAAGGCATTACTTTTACCTGTCCTCTGTATGAGTTTTGAGATTTTCCTGCAGAAATTCCTTTAGAGATAATGGTTGATTTTGTATTCTTTCCGATGTGAATCATCTTAGTTCCGGTGTCGGCATATTGATGATTGTTGGTTACTGCGATAGAGTAGAACTCACCAATTGAGCCATCACCTTTCAAAATACAAGAAGGATATTTCCAAGTTACAGCAGAACCTGTTTCAACCTGAGTCCAAGAGATTTTTGCTTTATATTCACAAAGTCCTCTTTTGGTTACGAAATTGAAAACACCACCTTTTCCTTCTTCATTTCCTGGGTACCAGTTTTGAACGGTAGAATATTTAATTTCGGCATTATCCATTGCAATTAATTCTACAACAGCAGCGTGCAGCTGGTTTTCATCTCTTGATGGAGCGGTACAACCTTCCAAATAAGAAACATAACTTCCTTCATCAGCAATTACAAGTGTTCTTTCAAACTGACCTGTTCCTGCCTGATTGATTCGGAAATACGTTGATAATTCCATTGGACATCTTACCCCTTTTGGAATATAACAGAAACTTCCATCAGAAAATACTGCAGAATTCAATGCTGCGTAGAAGTTATCACCTCTTGGAACTACTTTTCCAAGATATTTTCTTACTAAATCTGGGTGATTCTTAATCGCCTCAGAGATTGAACAGAAGATAATTCCTTTTTCAGCTAATGTATCCTGAAAAGTTGTTTTTACAGAAACTGAATCTATTACGATATCTACAGCAACGTTTGAAAGTCTTTTCTGCTCTTCGATGTTGATTCCTAATTTTGCAAAAGTTGCCAATAATTCTGGATCAACGTCATCTAAGCTTTCCAATTGTGGATTTGCTTTTGGCGCAGCGTAATATTTTATCGCTTGGAAATCTGGTTTTTCATACTTGATATTTGCCCATTCAGGCTCAGTCATTTTCAACCAAATCTTGAATGATTCCAAACGCCATTCTGTCATCCATTCCGGCTCTTCTTTCTTAGCAGAAATTGCACGAACAATATCTTCGTTTAAACCAATTGGAAAATCTTCATAATCGATTTTGGTTTCCCAACCAAATTCATATTTTTTATTTTCTAAATCGACTCTTAAGTCGTCTTCAGTATATTTACTCATTTTAATAGATTTTAGAAATTAGAATTAAGATTTAGATTATACTAAATCGATGTTTCCAATGTCTAATTATAAGCTAAAACTCTCTCCACAACCACACGTTCTGGATGCATTGGGATTATTGAAAATAAATCCTTTCCCATTCAAACCTCCGGAATACTCTAAAATGGTACCTGCCAAGTAAAGTATAGATTTTTTTTCAACTACGATTTTTATTCCGTTGTCTTCAAAAATCTGATCTGTTTCGTTTTGCTTATTGTCGAAACCTAACATATACTCTAGTCCTGAACATCCACCGCTTTTTACCCCAACTCTTATATAATCTTCAGCAGGGTTAAAGCCATCTTCTGTCATCAGTTGAATTGCTTTTACCTTTGCTTGATCTGAAACCTTTATCATTGTATTTATTTAGAATGATTTAATCCTGCAAAAATACAAACAATAATCAGTAAATAAAAATCGACGTTTTTATTTTATCGATTTTTATCATCGATGCTTTAACTTTGATGAGTATTTAAAATCAAAACTATAAATCAGGAAAATAATGAAAAAATTAGGCATTCTTGCTATAGCCTTGTTGGCACAGGTTACTTTTGCACAAACCAACAGATTTGTGTATCAGGTAAGTTCGAAATCTGACGCGAGTAATAAAGATGAAATTAAAACTGAAAACGCATATTTAGATATTTCAGCAGAAAAATCAATGTTTTATTCTGAGAATAGAATTAAAAGAGATTCTGTGATGAAAGCCAATTTTCAAAGTGGGGGAGCGAGAGGGTTTAACAGAGATCAGATGGAAAGTTTGAGGTCAAACATCAATTATACGATTGAAAAAAATAAAAAAGATCAGAAAATTGTTTACAAAGACCGCTTGGGTAGAGATCAATATTCTTACGAAGAAGACCGACCTTTAAATTGGAAAATTCTTTCTGAAACCACAAAAATTGGTGATTATAAAGTACAAAAAGCAGAAACCGATTTTGGCGGAAGAAAATGGACCGCTTGGTTTACTACAGATCTTCCTTATCAGGATGGCCCCTATAAATTTAATGGTCTTCCCGGTTTAATTGTAAAAGCGGAAGATTCTACAGGAGATTATTCTTTCGATTTAATGAAAAACTATAAAATTTCTGACTTTCCTGAAATGGTTACATTTGGGAACGTTATGAAAGTAAAAAGAACGGACTATGTAAAGCAACAAGAAAAATATAAAACTGATCCGGCTTCTTTTATGAATAATCAACGTGGAGGTGGAGGAATTTCTGCTCCAATGAGAATTGGAGGTGGTGGTGGAAACCAAAATCCTGCCGATATGAGAAAGCGAATGGAAGAAAGGGTAAAAGAAGAAGCTAAACAAAATAGCAATCCTATAGAATTGAAATAAAGTAAAAAGGTCTGAAGAAATTTCTTCAGACCTTTTTTATTATCTTAAAAGTTGACTAAAAGTGTCGCCTTGTTTGATATCTCCGGTATTATATCCTTTCATAAACCATTCTTTACGCTGAGCCGATGAGCCGTGGGTAAAACTTTCCTGATTTACATATCCTTGTGATCTTTTCTGAATGTTGTCGTCACCTACTGCTTCAGCAGCGTTCATTGCGGCTTCTAAATCTCCGGGTTCAATAAAGGATTTTTCTCTGTCTCCGGTAATTCTAGACCAAACTCCGGCATAAAAATCAGCCTGAAGTTCTGTTGCTACAGAAATCTGATTAAGCTGTGCTTCAGAATATCTTCTGCTACGTCTTGCTTTATCGGTTTCATTTAAAGTTCCTAAAAGATTTTGTACGTGATGCCCCATTTCGTGAGCCATTACGTAAGCAACGGTAAATTCGGTTACTTTAGCGCCAAATTTCTCTTGAAGCTCATTAAAAAAACTCATGTCCATGTAAACAGATTGATCTGTCGGGCAATAAAACGGTCCCATTGCAGATTGTGCCATACCACATCCGGAATCTGTATTACTTCTAAATAAAACTACTCTTGCTGGTTGATATTTAAGGCCATTTTCTGCAAAAACTTTAGTCCATGTTTCTTCGTTTTCGGCGGTAATCATTTCAATCATCTCACCAATTTTTTTGTCAGCTTCTGTAAGCTCTCTTTGCTCCGTTTGAGCTCCGGTATTTGAAACTCCTGAAGAAAGAATTGCCGAAGGATCACCGCCCAGGAAAAACACAATAGCTGCGATAATTAATGTGCCTAATCCACCACCAACAATTGCACCGCCACTACCGCCCGAAGCGCGCCTGTCGTCTACGTTTGTGCTTCTGTCTTCAGTCCATTTCATATTAAAGTAATTTTAAGAGTAAAGTTAAAATTTTAAATAATATTTTTGTCAAAAATTACAACTAAAGTGAGAAAAATTCAAATTGCTCTTTTGTTATTTGGCTTAATGAGCATTACTGCTTGTGACGACAGTGAATCGAAAGAAGATGAAGTGGAAAATGTTGATAAAAAATCGGCAATAGAAACTGAGCTTTCTGTACAACATATTGACTCGGTAGATGTTTTAATTACAAAACATAAAATTTGGAAAAACAATAAACTCTTTAAAGAAATTATAAAAAGAGATACCATTCCGAGTTTAGGAGATACATTGCAGGCTGTAGAAGATGAAGCCGAAAATGAGCATATTGCCAAAGTGAAAAAAGAATACGAATTTTATATCACCGTTCAGTAATGAAAAAGTCTAGTTCTATAAAATTGCTTTTCGTCACAGGCATTCTAGCTGCTTGTTCTCAAGAAAAGCCCAATCAATGGGATAAGGAGAAAAAGGTTTACATGAGGTCAGATACTACCGCATCTTATTCTAGATCGCATGGTTTTATGACTGGTTTTTTGTTGTATCATGCATTCAGACCGTATGGAGGATACAGCAATGGCGCTTATCAAAAAACGGGGTATTACAGTGATGCAATCAGCAGCAAATCTAATATAGGAAGAAGCTCTTATAAAGGAAATGTGGTGAGAGGAGGATTGGGTAAAAATGGTTTCAGAGCATCATCGTAGATATTATGAAAAGAATACAATCGCAATTCAGAAAAAATTGGGAACATAAACTTGAAAATCTCGGTTTTGGCTATCATTCTTTGGAAGGACTTTATTGGGACGAGAGCCATTATTACGAATTTTCATCAGAAGAAATCAATAAAATAGAAAACGCAACGACCGAATTGTGGCAGATGTGTCTTCAGGCTGTAGACTATATTATTGAAAAGAATCTTTGGGACAAATTCAATATTCCGGAATGGTTTAGAAGCTATATTATTACCAGCTGGGAAGAGGATCATCCTTCCATTTACGGGAGATTTGATTTTGGTTTTGATGGTGAAAATTTAAAGTTACTCGAGTTTAATGCAGATACGCCAACTTCTTTATATGAGGCTTCGGTCATTCAATGGTATTGGCTGCAGGAGATGTTTCCTTACAAAGATCAGTTTAATTCTATTCATGAAAAGCTGGTTGATTATTGGATGTATCTTAAAAAATACATGAACCCGCATTATCTATATTTTGCGTCATTAACGAATATTGAAGACGTAACGAATGTAGAATATTTACGAGACTGTGCCACGCAAGCAGGTTTTGAAACAGAATTTATTCCCATCCAAGATATTGGCTGGGCAGAAGATATTGAAGAGTTTATTGCCGGAGACAGAACTATTATGGAGTATATTTTTAAATTATATCCTTACGAATGGATTCTGGAAGATGGTTTTGGCGAAAAATTAGTTAAAAATAATTTCAGATCTCAATGGATGGAGCCGGCATGGAAAATACTTCTTTCCTCAAAAGCTATTTTGCCGATTCTTTGGGAGATGTTTCCTAATCATCCCTATTTGTTGGAGTGTTATTTTGAGGCAAAACATTTAAAAGATTTCGTTAAAAAACCTATCTATTCAAGAGAAGGAGCCAATGTGAGTCTGTTTAAAAATAATGTTGCAATAGAAGAAAATGAAGGCGATTATGGCAAAGAAGGTTTTATTTATCAGCAGTTATTTGAGCTTCCAAATTTCGAGGGAAATTATCCTGTCATCGGAAGTTGGGTTATTGGGCAAGAATCTGCAGGAATTGGAATTAGAGAAAGCGTACATTTAATTACCAATAATCAAAGTAGATTTATCCCTCATTTGATAGATTCAAATAAAATTTATATACAAGAAAAGGAGCTGTAAAAAGCTCCTTTTTTATTTCAATAGATTTGGGTTTAATTTCCAAAGCCGATATTTCCTTTTTTATCAGAAAGATTTCTTTTAAATTGAATCATGCTTAAAGCTGTTACAGCTGCTTCAACGCCTTTATTACCTAAATCACCACCGCTCCTGGCAATTGACTGCTCTTTGGTATCGTCAGTCAAAACACAGAAAATAGTTGGGGTATCGGTCAAAATATTACAGTCTTTAATACCTTGTGCTACGGCATCACAAACGAAATCAAAATGTGGAGTTTCTCCTCTGATAACGCATCCTATTGCAATGACAGCATCAAACTTTCGTTCTTTACAAAGCTGCATACTTGCATAGTTTAATTCAAAAGCTCCGGGTACGGAAAACTGTTTTATGTTTTCAGCTTTTACACCTTCTTTTGCAAGGATTTCTAAAGCTGCGTCACGTAGATTGTATGTTACAAAGTCATTCCACTCAGAAAAAACAATGCCGATAGAAAAATCTTCGGCATTGGTTATATTAAGTGGCTTGTAATCTGAAAGATTAACTGTTGCCATGTTTTAATTTAAATATTTAGTCATTTCGATATAAGAATCAGACATTCCGTTGTCGTAGTCCTGATATTTTTCGTCGATTGTTGCAAAGTATTTTTTAGCTTCTGCGTTTTTCTTCATTCCTAAAGCTACAATACCTGCTTTTCTTGTAAAATAATAAGAAGTGTACGGATCATCAGAAGCTGAAGCAGCTTTGTCTAATAATGCTAATGCCTCGTCATTTTTATTAAGACCTGATTTTGCATCTGCCATTGCACCAAATTTCATAGCCATCAATGTTTTGTTATCAGATGAAAATTTGTCTAAAAGATCATGAGCTTCCTGAAACTTTCCTTCTTTTAGTTTTAATAAACCTGCATTGTAAGCAGACAATTTACCCACTTTCGTAGAAGAATATTCGTTGAAAGTTCCCAAAAATCCTGGGTTAGCTGCAGATTTTCCACCTAAAGCTTCTTTATCTTTACCTTCAGTAAGGTTTTTCTGTGCTGCCAAATAAGTTTTTACGGCTTCAGTGTTTTTGGGAGCTACCACAAATTGTTGGTATCCAAAATACGCTAAAACCCCTACTACTAATCCTATGAAAGCAGCACTTAATGGTTTCTGATATTTTTCTAGGAACCTTTCTGTGTTTAAAGCCTCTCTATCAAGGTCTTTAAAGAATTCCACTGTTTCTTTACCTTCTTGCTCGTTTGGAGCATTTTTTCCCAATTTTGCCATAAATTCTTAAAAAATTGAATTGCAAATTTAATTGTTTCTGAGTGATTTACAAAATACTTTGCAAGGGATTGTTGATTTTATTTAAAAAAGTAAAATGATTTGCCAATTATTAACTGTAAAATTGGTTATTGTATCATTTTATATACTTCTTGAATCTAAATTTAATATTCTAAAGTGTGATAGATTTCAGCGTTGAATTTTTTAAGTTTTTCGTCGCCTTTCAACTCTTTTAAACCAATTAAAAAACTAAACTGTACTACTTTTGCACCTTGCTTTTCTACCAGTTTTGCGGCTGCTTCTGTCGTTCCGCCGGTTGCTAAAAGATCATCATGTATTAAGATGCGCTGACCTTTTTTTATTTGTCCTTCTCTGGTTTCTATTTCGGCACTTCCATATTCCAAATCGTATTTCTCGGAGATAATCGGTGGTGGAAGTTTTCCTTTTTTTCTAATTAAAATAAATGGAACCTCTAAAGCTGCTGCAATGGCAATTCCGAAAAGATAGCCACGGCTTTCTATTCCGCAGACTGCATCTACTTTTCCTTTACTGAATTTTACCAAATCTTGGATTACCGCTTCATACAATTTAGGATCAAGAAAAATAGGAGAAATATCTTTAAACTGAATTCCCGGAATCGGAAAATCAGGGATATTTTCTATGGTTGCTTCCAACTTTTTGATGAGTTCCTGAGACGCCATATGTTAAGGATTAATCTTATAACTTGATATTTTCCATTCTCCGTTTACATTTTTAAGCCCAAAAGTAGCCTTCAGAGAAGTTGTTTTTCCGCTTTTATCGGTCACATCGTATGTTGCGTTTACACTTGAAGCATTAGTACCGGTTCCGTTTGTAGTAACGTTTTTAATGCTTACATTTTTAATAGCTCCAAAACCTGAAGTAGGGTTTGAGAACGATTCATAAGATCCCCAACTTGGGTTGCTTGATGATTCGAAAGCTGCTTTTAAATTTTGTGAACTTACGTTATTCAAAAATTTACTTACTGTATTTTTAGGATCTGCAGTCGGCTGTTTTGGTGTCGCCGGAGTTGCAGTCGCTGGATCTGTAGTCGTTGTTGGCGGTATCGTAGGATTGCTAGGATCTATGACAGCATTTGGATCTTGCTCAATCATCGTAGAATCCGTTTTAGGTACTTCAGGAACCTTTAATGCTGAAGGATTTACATCTAACCCAATTTTTGACATTTTAAAAGTCTTCGCTGTTGTTTTTACAGAAACAGTAATATCAATTTTGTTGTCAACAATTTTTGAAGCTAGCAATGATGAGAATTTAAGATGAAAACCTTTAAAGTTATTATCCTGCATTAGGTTTTTGGCTGTTGAAAGCTTTACACCATTGCTGAATACCTCTAAGGTCGTTTCTAAACCAGCACCTGTAAAGGAAATCGGGTTTCCTGCATTGTCTACTAATCTTGGGATTATTTGCATTGCTGTAGGACCATTTCCTGTATCACCTGAAAGTTGAGTAAGAATGCTTAGTGAGCTTGCTTTTACGTCATTCGGATCACTTTCTTTAGCCGTTTCGTCGCCGAAGATATTCATCTCTCCCAATGATGGTGGAGCTGTACTTGCCCATTCGATGCCATTTTGCTGCGCAACCTGATCTGCCAAAGATAATATCTCGGGTACTTTTTTGCCGTTGATTAACTGGCCCAATGCTTTCAACTCGTTCACATCACCTTCTGCTTCTACACCGAAAGTTTTAAGAATATATAGCGCTTCATTGAATTTTATCTGCTTAATAGTGGTAAGACTAGACGCCATATCGTTGATACTCGACTGTAAAGTCTGTGTCGTAGTCGCATCTACATGATCTTTTTTACATGCTGTAAACATCAACAGACTGAAGATGAGCAGCAAAGAAAACTTTTTCATTTTAATTATGGTTTACGACAAATTTAGTAAAACCTTTATTAATACAGATTTTTTATTTTTTGTTTTCTTTTTCTTTTAAATCATCTTTAAAAAACGAGCTGAAAATAGCCTGCATATTTGGGAACGAAGGATCTTGCCAGTATTTTGAATGGTAGCTGCTGTTGTCTTTATTAAATTTCACTTTTCCTTCTACACTATTATCATCACTGAAATCTAATTCTGTAGGATAAAAGTTTCGGTATGAAATAATCTGATTGTAATTGGGCTCAGTTTTGTGTTTCAATTTGATGAAAGCGATTTCATTAGATTCAAGAAAATCTCTTAAAGTCTTTTTTGAATCTTTTTCGTAAGAGTGGTTGATGATCCCCTTGATGTCATATATTCTGTAACCGAATAATGCCAATTCTTTTTCCTGTAACGCTTCTCCTGTAATTTCTATTTCGTCTTTTTTATTGCCTTTAAGTTCTTTTATTTTTGCGTTTTTAGATTTGTATTCTTCAATATTTCCTACATCCTTCAATTTAGGTAAATCTAAAAAGCTATTGTAATCCCAAGATCCGGTTTGTTTTTTTTCATTTTTAGCATCTTCCAATCTGTACACTCGGTATTGTTCTACATTTGCGCTTTTCAGCTTTTTAGTTTTATTATCAAAAACATAGGTGATAACGCCGTCTGCGTAGCAATTTAGTTTACTGTTTAAAGTAACATAGGTGTTGAAGTTACCCCTGATACGAACATATTTTGCAGGTTTATTATTTTTAATAACCACTGCTTCAATATCTTTTACTCTGTCATTTAGTTTTACAACATCTTTATTGATTTCATTAAATGAAAGTGTTGCAATAGAAATGTTATCATATATCAACTGAAATTTTTCTTGTTCCGGCGAAAGAGTTGATTTTTCAATTTTTCCGTCGATGTCTGAGGTTGCAAGAATATTTCCGTTTTTCCCAAATACCGAAACCTTAGGAAGGGGAGCATTTGTTTTTTCGGAAACGAAAGTAATACTTTGGGCATTCAATACATTGAACAGAATGATAAACAGAAAGTTTAAGAAATAAGTTTTTTTCATAGTTTTTTATTTAGTTTAAAAGGTAAGCAATAAAGTCTATTCTTACGACGTACTATTTTTGAAATGGTTGCCTGATTTCATATTAGTGCAAAAAAAAAGACTGATTATTATAATCAGTCTTTTCAAAATTTATTTTGTTACAAGTCCTTAGAAAGGATACTCATAAATTTCAGATTCGTGTAAGTAAGGGTTACCTGTAGGGATCAATTTTAATTTAGCTAATGCTGAAAGCACTGTAAACATAAATAATCCTGATACAAATAAAACAGCACCTAATATTAGTAATAGAACTTCTGGAGTATTCCAGTAAGGTCCTACTGTTCCTGGCATTACCATGTTGAAATAATCTAAAAGGTGACCCAAGATTACCACAATTGCCATAATCGTTACTACTTTGTAATTTCTCTTGATGCTGCTGCTTACCAATACCAATAGTGGTAATAAGAAGTTAACAACAAGCATTGGCAAGAAAGTAGGAGAGTAGTGCTCAAATCTTCCGAAGAAATAATTTACTTCTTCCGGGATGTTGGCATACCAATACAACATGAACTGTGCGAACCAAGTGTACGTCCAAAGCATACTTGTAGCAAAAAGGAAAACTCCTAAATCGTGCAAGTGATTGTCGTTAAACTGAGGTAAGAAACCATTTTTCTTAAGATATACACTTAATAGAATGATTACCGCAATACCACTTGAAAGACAGCTAACCATAGAATACCAGATATACATTGTAGAATACCAGTGAGGGTCAATAGACATCAACCAGTCCCAAGCCCAAGCTGCAGAAGCAAACCCGAAGAATGCGATATATCCTACTGCCCATCTGTAAAGGAACTGATACTCAACCAAAGATTTTGTATCGTCTACTTTTTTAGACTGAGCTTTTAATTTCCAAGCAAAGAACGAAGCTCCAATTACATAGATAAAAGTTCTGATTGCATAGAAAGGAATATTTAAGAATATTCTTTTTTCAAATAAGATAACATCAAAATGTGCAGATTCTGGATCTGTCAATTCAGGATCCATCCAATGGAAAAGGTGACCGTTGTGCGTGATGTTAAGAATCATAATGATAATTAAAATAGCACCACCCCAAGGAATATAAGAAGCAATAGCTTCCATTACTCTTGTGATAATAATTGGCCATCCTGCGTGAGCTGCGTGCTGAATACAGTAGAAAAATAATACTGCGCAACTTACTCCGAAGAAAAATACTGCTACAAAGTGAAGTGAAGCTAATGGTTGGTTGTGAACCTGAAGCGTTGCATGCTCTAAGTGAGCAGCGTGATCTTGAGGTCCTATCATTTCGCTTGAATGCGTAGGAGCATCATGACCTGCAGAATGAACTGCTTCCATCATGTGTTCTATGTTTTCTGTAGTAAGTCCTTTATTTAAAAAGAAACCTGCAGCAAATAGAACTAAACCTACAACAAGAAGGATAATAGAAGTTGATTTTAATTTTGGTGAAAAACTATACATTTCTTTTCTTATTTTTTAGTTTCGGTAGTCTCAGTTGTTGCTGGAGTTGCCGCTGCCGTTGCCGGAGCTGCGCTTTTTTTGAAAGCACTCATTACATACATTGCCACTCTCCATCTGTCTCCAGGATTTAATTGTCCTGCATAAGATCCCATAGCATTTCTACCGTTTGTTAATACATAATGTACAGATCCTACAGTGATTTCTCTATCTGCATAATTTGGTACACCAGAATAAGCTCCACTTTGTACGATTGATCCTTGTCCGTCACCACCAGTTCCGTGACAAGCTGAACAAGTATGATCAAAAAGCATTTTACCTCTTTCTATATCTTTCGCTGCATTAGCGGGATTAAGAGGAGAAACGCCTATTGCTTTTGAAGCATCATAGCCTGCGTTGTATTCGTCCGGAGTTTTAGGAAGTTTACCTTCTTCAAAAACGCCATCTTTATTTTGAGCTACTGACCCTTCTACAGGAGCAAGGCCGGTTGCACCGTTATTTCTTACAAATGCAGGAATTTCATTTTCATGATCTGAATAAGCATCTTGAGCTTTCATCAACGGATCGTATGCCACAGGGAAATACATATCCGGGAAATATACTAGAGGTGCATTTTCATTCGGTCCGCAAGAATTAAGTAAAACTGTAGTTAAACCTAAAATTGCTGTAATTTTTAATACATTCTTTTTCATTTTAAGCATCTTTAACAGTTATTTCTTCTACTCCCGTTTCGATAAGCAACTGCTTTACAGATTCTACATCTTCAGTAACAAATTCCATTAAGAATTTATCATCTGTCGTTCTTGGATCTGGGTTTTGTGCAGGAGCTCCTGGATACATTTTATTTCTTACAAAGAAAGTAAGAGACATCATGTGAGCTGCACAGAATACCATCAATTCAAACATCGGGTCAATAAACGCCGGGAAGTTGTCTACCCAGTTAAAAGATGGTTTCCCACCAATATTTTGTGCCCAGTCGTGGTTCATGATATACCAAGTAACCGTCAAACCAATAGAAACTCCGTAAAGTGCATAGATGAAAGCAGCATCAGAAATTCTAGTTTTCTTTAAACCTAAAGCTTTGTCTAGGCCGTGAACAGGAAATGGGGTATAAACTTCGTTTATTGCAATTCCTTTATCGTTGAATGCTTTAACGCCGTTCATTAGATCGTCGTCATCAGCATAAAGTCCGTATACAATTTTAGTGGTGCTCATCTCCTTCTTTTACTTTATAAGTTTCACCTGAGATTTTCAAGATCGATTTTAATTCTGCCTGTGCAATTACAGGGAATGTTCTTGCGTATAATAAGAATAATACAGAGAAGAATCCGATTGTACCTAAATATACACCTACGTCAATAATAGTTGGTTTAAACATCGTCCAAGAACCAGGCAAGTAATCTCTTGAAAGGTTAATTACGATAATGTCGAAACGCTCAAACCACATACCGATGTTGATAATTAATGCAATGATAAATGTTGCAATAATGTTTGTTCTAACTTTCTTAAACCAGAACAACGCCGGAATAACAAGGTTACAGATAATCAACGCCCAGAACGCCCACCAATATGGTCCTATTGCAGCACCTGGTGAAAGGTAAGTAAAGTCTTCATATCTTGAACCAGAATACCATCCGATGAAGTATTCAGTTGCATAAGCTACTGTTACCATACCACCTGTAAGAACGATTACGATGTTCATAATTTCGATATGATACATAGTGATGTAATCTTCAAGGTGACAAACTTTTCTAGCGATTAACAATAGTGTTTGTACCATTGCAAATCCTGAGAAGATTGCTCCAGCAACGAAGTAAGGAGGATAGATCGTAGAGTGCCATCCTTTAATAACTGAAGTTGCGAAGTCAAAAGATACCGTAGTGTGTACAGAGAATACCAATGGAGTTGCTAAACCTGCTAATACCAAAGATACTTCTTCAAATCTCTGCCAGTGTTTTGCTTTTCCACCCCATCCGAAAGATAGTAGGGTATAGATTTTCTTAGTCCAAGGAGTTTTAGCTCTGTCTCTGATCATAGCAAAGTCAGGAATCAAACCGATAAACCAGAATACTGTTGATACAGAGAAATACGTACAGATTGCAAATACGTCCCAAAGTAGAGGCGAGTTGAAGTTAGTCCAAAGTGAACCAAACTGGTTAGGAAGAGGAAATACCCAGTATCCTACCCAAACTCTACCCATGTGAATCAACGGGAAGATTGCCGCCTGTACAACTGCGAAGATTGTCATTGCTTCCGCAGAACGGTTTACAGACATTCTCCATCGTTGTCTAAATAATAATAATACTGCTGAGATTAGGGTTCCGGCGTGACCGATACCTACCCACCATACGAAGTTGGTAATATCCCAACCCCAGTTAATAGTTCTGTTAAGCCCCCATGCTCCAATACCTGTCCCGATAGTATAAGCGATACAGCCGAATCCGTAGATGAAAAGAACTAAGGCTGCATATAGTGAGATCCACCATAATTTACCTGCTCTTTCTTCGATAGGTCGTGCAATATCTTCTGTGATATCGTGATAAGTTTTGTGACCAATAATCAGAGGTTCCCTTATCGGAGCTTCGTAATGTCCTGACATTTTTTACCTATTTATTATTTAAACTTTATTTTATACTCTATTTCTTACTTTAGCGTGATAGAACACATTTGGCTTGGTTCCGATCTCTTCAAGTAAATGATATCTTCTGTTGCTAGAATATAATTTTCTAACTGAAGATTCTTTATCATTCATATCTCCAAACTGCATTGCTCCAGTAGAACATGCTGCTGCACAAGCACAAGAATTTTTAAATTCGTTGTCTGTTACCTTTCTATTTTCTCTCTTGGCAGTTAAAATCGTTGCCTGAGTTTCTTGAATACACATTGAACATTTCTCCATTACCCCTCTTGTTCTTACAACAACGTCAGGGTTAAGAACCATTCTTCCTAAATCATTATTTTGATTAAAATCAAATTTATCATTCAAGTTATAAGTAAACCAGTTGAAACGTCTTACTTTGTACGGACAGTTGTTTGCACAATATCTTGTACCAATACATCTGTTGTAAGCCATATGGTTTTGTCCTTGCTTACTGTGTGAAGTTGCCGCTACCGGACAAACAGTTTCACATGGAGCGTGGTTACAGTGTTGACACATTACCGGCTGGAAGATCACATCTGGATTTTCTGCTGGGTTTTCTAATGCACCTTCAATACCTAATACACTACTTCCGTAAAGTTCTGGCACTGCCATTCCTTCTTTAAGACCATCATAAACAGTCACTTTTTGTTCAGATGAATAGTAACGGTCAATTCTCAACCAGAACATATCTCTCGACATTCTGATTTCTTCTTTACCAACTACAGGAATGTTGTTTTCTGCCTGACAAGCAATAATACAAGCTCCACAACCCGTACAAGAGTTTAAGTCTACTGATAAGTTGAAGTGAGGACCATCTGTATCATCAAAAGCATCCCAAAGGTCAATTTTACCTGCTGGAAGAGCTCCACTGATGGTATGATATTCCAAAGGCTTGTTCCATCCTTTTTGTTGATCATCGAAAGGTACATTAATAAATTCTGCTAAAGGAACTTCTTTTGCAATTTCATAACGTCCCATTAATGTATTCTGAAGCTGAACTCCTGCAAACTCGTGCTCTTCACCCGTTTTCTCAATTGAAGCGTTTGAAATCACCAAGTTTGAACCGTCAAATAAAGAATAAGCATTTACTCCTGTATCTGCAGTTGTTCCAGAATCTTTTTTACCATATCCTAAAGCAAGACCGACAGATCCGTCAGCTTGACCTGGCTGAATAAATACAGGTACATTTTCTATTTTTACTCCGTTTACTGTAAGATTTACAAGAGTACCATCTAGCTGCATTCTTGCATTAAGACTGTTTTCTATTCCTAATCTTTCAGCATCTTTAGTAGAAATCGTTAAATAGTTATCCCAAGACATTCTTGTAATAGGATCTGGTAATTCTTGCAACCAAGGGTTGTTTGCTTGAGTTCCGTCTCCGATAGAAGTCTTTGTATAAAGTACTAATTCTAAATCTGAAGCTTTAAAGTTTCCTAATTCTGCTACCGCCTGAGCACCATTTCCACCTGCATAAGATAGAGTAGTAGCATTAGCAGAAGGCACGATACCATTGTATAAAGCTTTGTTGAAAGATGTTCCTCCTAAAACAGAAGTCGCATTAGCTTTTAAATAATCATAATAATTATTAGCAGCATTGTTTTTACCATTTTTCCAAACCAATAAAGACTCTTCAATCTGTCTTGACTTGTAAATTTTTTGGATAGTTGGCTGCATCAATGTATAAACTCCTGTCTGAGGTTCCATATCACCCCAAGATTCTAGCCAGTTAGCTACCGGAATTACAGCTTTCGCTGCTTTATACATTTCGTTTTTCTTATCTGTAACAGCAATTACATAAGGAACTTTAGCCAAAGATTTTTTGAAATCTTGACCTTTGTGGTGAGAATAAATTGGATCAACGTTGTTGGTAATCAATACACCAACTTGTCCTGCATTTACCCATCCTAAAAATTCCTGATATCTTGCGTTGTCAAATTCTTTTAAGAAGTTTGCTTTACCTGTGAAAGCAACTGAACCTAATTTTTGGTTAATTAAGTGTGCTAAAACTTGTGCACCTTTAGAACCGTCTGCTAAAACAACCGCTTTGCTTCCTTTAGCTTGCAATTCTTTTACAATTTCTGTAGCAACTTTACTTGTTGGTGCAGATCCTGAAACGATAGCGTTGTAAACTTCTACCAAAGCTTTGTTTACATCACTAGGTTTTACTCTGTATCTAGAGTCTGAGTTTGCACCCGTTAAAGACATATTAGATTCAACCTGAATGTGTCTCAACATGTTTGCCCCCGGAACTCTTGCTGCTGCATAAGAAGTTTCTAAGCTCGCTGCATTATAGTCTCCTAAGAAATCAGCTTGGAAAGCAACCACCAATTCAGATCCTTTAAGATCGTAAACCGGTAATGCTCTTTGTCCGAAAACTTCCTGAGCTGCATCTAAAGCTGCAGAATAAGGGAAAGCATCATAAGTTACTAATTCAGCTGTAGGATATTTCGCTTTAAATTCAGAAAATAATTTTTTGAATGTAGGCGAAGCAAAAGACTGAGATAAAAGAACAATCTTTTTTCCAGAAGCTTTAGCCTCTTCAAGACCTTTGATTGTAAAAGTATCTACCGTATCAAAAGTATCATCTTTACCTTCAAATTTTGGCTGTTTTACTTTGTCGTTATCATAAAGAGAAAGTACACTTGCCTGAGCTCTGGCATTAGTTTTACCTAAATCTCCAGCTGCCGGGTTTGGATCTATTTTGATGGGTCTACCTTCTCTTGTTTTTACTAAAACACTTGCAAAGTCGAAACCATCAAAATATGTTGAAGCGTAGAAGTTGGGAACCCCAGGAATAATTTCATGTGGTTTTACTACATAAGGAATCGTTTTGATTACCGGAGCTTCACAAGCAGCCAAAGTTACGGCTGCAGTAGAGAATCCTAATATTTTCAAGAAATCTCTTCTCGATGTACCGTCAGTTTTTTCGGCACTTTCCAGAAAATCTTCTACCGGAATTTCTTCTTGGAACTCTTTAAGAGCCAGCTTACCGTTTAAGGCAGGGTCTTTAAGTTCGTGAATACTTCTAAATTGTATTTTGTTTGAAGCCATTTTATACTTCTAATTTTTTAGTTATTAATAATGACATTTACCACACTCAAGACCTCCAATTGCATCTACAGTGATTTTACCACCATCTTTCGGGTATTGCTTTTTAAGCTTTTCGTGTAGATTTTTGAAGTATTCTTTATTATAACCGTTGCTCATATCAATTTCGGTTGTTCTGTGACATTCGATACACCATCCCATAGTGAAATCGTTCGCCATTTGTACAACGTTCATTGTATCGATTTTTCCGTGACAAGCTTTACAAACTACGTCGATTTTATTGTCAGGATTTTTCTTGTTAAATGAATTGATAATCGCTTTCTCACCTGCTACTACGTGTTGAGAGTGGTTAAAGTAAACGAAATCTGGCATGTTGTGGATTCTTGTCCATTCTACAGGAGTAGTTTTCCCGGTATACTGTTGTTTTTCAGCATCCCAACCTGTAGCCGCATAAATCTTCTGGATTTCTCCGTCGTAGAATGCTTTATCTTTTCCTGGCTCCATGTATTTACCGTTGTATTCAGAAACAGTTCTGTGACAGTTCATACAAACGTTCATAGAAGGTATTTCAGATACTTTACCATATTTAGCACTTGAGTGACACAGTTGACAGTCGATTTTTTGTTCTCCAGCGTGAATTTTGTGAGAGAAGTAGATAGGTTGTTCAGGCTTATACCCTTTGTAAACACCAATCCACATAATCCAGTTCCAAATACCGTAAGTTGCTAAAAGCGCAAGAATTGCTAAAGCTCCTTTACCGATATAGTGGTACTTTTCATAGATCTCACTGAAAGATTTTACTCTAGTCTCATTAAGAGATGAAAGTTCTTCAGACTGACCTAATTTTACAAGTTGTCTTAGTTTGATTAAAATCCAAGCTAATAATCCAGCAATAGCAATAAGTGAAATAATCACAATGCTTGAAGTAGTATTGTTTGCTGGAGCTGCATTTGCTGTATCTCCAGGTGTTCCTGCAGCAGGTACTGGATCTGGTGCCGGAGCAGGTGGATTAGTTGTATATGCTAAAATATCGTCAATATCCTTATCTGCAAGATTAGGAAATGCCAACATTTCAGTCTTATTAAATTTTTCAAAGACTTCATTCGCATACTTATCGCCAGAAGCTCTAAGTGCTTTATTGTCTTTAATCCACTTGTGAAGCCAATCTGTGTCTAAACCTTGTTCAGTTTTCAGCCTGTCTACAACACCTTTCAAATCAGGTCCAATAACCTGCTTTCCTAATGCGTGACATGCCGTACAGTTTGCCTTAAAAAGCTTCTCGCCATTTTTAGGATCTCCCTCTTGCCCGTAAATTGAAGCACTTGTTGATAGCAATAACCCTATCGCAATCAGCCCTTTTTTATAATGCTTTCTCCAACTAATCATTTAAATTATCTTATGTTAGTAAATATTGAATGTGTATCAATCCCGCAAAAATAATATTTTTAAGAAGAATTTAACGGCTTTAGCAAAAGGTAAAATGTCATATAGGTTTAATTTGTAACTATTCTAAATAACTCTGTTTGCTGTATTTTCAAATTATTATAACTTTGCGGAAACAAGTTTAAATGAAAAAATTCATCAAAATATTTTCGCTACTTTCTTTAATGGGATTTTATACGGTTGAAGCCCAGCAGGTTGTAAAGAAAGATACATTGTCTGGAACTGAGCTTACTATTACCATGGATTCTCGTGTAAGCGATGCTTTAGCTGCAATTGAAGATCGTTGTGCGAAAACCGCGGTGGTAAAAGGGCCTTCTGGTATTGATGATGATGCTCCCGCAAAGCCTACGAAAATATTCGTTCCCAGTCGTGAATTGACAAATGCTGAAATTTGTAGAAAAAATCCTAGAATTTTAGGTTTTAAAATTCAGATTACAACCGTGAAAAGTAATGACGAAGCCAATGAGATTAAAGCTTATTTCAGAAAAAGATTTCCCAACCTAAAAGTTGAAACAGACGCTTCTTTAAGACCAAATTATAAGATTTTGGCAGGAAGTTATTTCTCAAAACAAAGTGCTGCGAGTGATTTAGCTAAAATAAAAGAATACTTCAAATCTGCAACGCCAATTCAGTACAGAGTTTTCTGTGCAGAGGCAAAATAAAGGTTTATTTTAATAAAAAATTAAAGGCTGAGAAACTATATTCTCAGCCTTTTTTTTATCTGTAAAATTGATTCACAAAATCAAAGAATTCCCACATTCTCATGTAATTGTTGAGGAGTAAGTAAACCAGCATTACTCCGATTATTGAGGTGAGAAATGAAATTGTTTTTGGTGATTTTCTGTAAGAATAAAACAGCCAACCCAGCATAATCGGGAAAACGAAAACAAAGTGCCCTCCATAAATGTATGAAGTGTGCAGGCCAAACCTTAAAACACAGTGTATCAGTACGTCTACCAGCAAAGAAAGCATGATGATTTGCACTAATTTATTCTTGAAATTTCTAAAATAACTCCATATAATAAGCCATACAAGCAATCCGATGAACAAATACGGGATGATTGACGTGTAAACATCCATAAAAAGAGCTTTGTAATAAAAACCTTTCATATTGTGTTTTTCGCGGATAAAAAAGCTTGGTAAGAGGATAGATCCCCCAAAAAAGTAAGAGTAAATCATGTCCCAAATAGGAGTAGATTTTACATTAGAAAATTTCTCGTATTGCTCTCCTGATTTTGAGAGAATATTGGTGTATTTGAAATCGATTCTGTAAAGATAAAGCAAGATAAAAGCTACGCAGGTAAGCGAAACTCTGAAAACGGCATTTCCGAATTTTTTCCAGCTTTTAAAAAGGTCTTTTTCAAATGCAATCGGGATAAAAACTTTTACAATATTGGTCACCGTTAATCCTCCAATTGTAACTCCTGCTAAAACTAAGGCTGAACCTGCGATTTTTTTGTCTTTTTTAAATTTTATTGCGGTGTAATAGTTAAATAAAACCAGTAAAAAGAGAGTGTAAGTATAAGTTTCTGGAGTGAATGATAATAAAATATTGGTTGAAAAAGCACTGAAAAAAACGACAATCAATAGGTTGATTCCTGTCGGAAGTTGTATGATATTTTTTAAATATTTATAAATCTGTATTAAGCTTAAACTGATGGTAATATTACTCAGCCATGCTAATGTTAACCTGAAATTACTGCCCGTTTTTCCATCCGAAATATAAATAGCAAGCTCACGAATCCAGTTGAAAAAATAATAAGATAAAGGATGTCTTTCGAAGCTTCCGCCGCTCATTACGATGGCTTTGTTGTCGAAGCTGAAATACCCGTCCCAAGGAATTCTTGCATCAAAAATAATACGGTAATGCTGGGCAAGATAGGTGCCGAATATGCCATAAGCGATGAGGAAGAAAATAAATATGCCCCATTCTGTGTACGAAGAAGGAAATATGATTTTAAAAAAGTTGATAAATTTTGACTTAAATGACACCCGGTATAATTTATTGCAAAAATAAAATAAAAAACCCACCTGAAAAGATGGGTTTAAAAATATTAAAAAGAATATTAATTAATCTTTAATGATTTTCTCTGTTTTGCTTGTTCCGTCAGCAAACTCAACCTTAAGTAGGTATGTTCCTTTTGTGAAAGAGTTGATATTTACTTTTTCAGAACTTGTTTGTAATAGAACTTTTCCTGAAAGGTCAAGCACTGTAGAAGATTTTATTTTTTTATCAGTTTTGATGTTGATTTCTCCTTTTGTTGGGTTAGGATAAATAGATAAAGCACTGATTCCTTTTTTAGCATCAGCAACACCTAAACTTTGAGATGACTTAAACATCCCTCCTACGGTTGCAGATGTATTAAATCCGCCCGAATAACAAGTGTTAGCGTCAGAACATCTAACGCCTAAATGTTGTACTCCAGAATCTAGAGCTGCCCAAGTAGAGCCATTGTCTAAGCTTTTCCAAGATCCTCCTGCGGAGCTTGTTGCTACTAAAATGTCAGTTCCAGGAACATAGGTTATATCGTTGATGCTGTTTGTCGCTGTAATTCCTGTAAATGTTACAGTAGACCAAGTAGCTCCTCCATCTATTGTTCTGTATATTGCTAAAGCCGTTTGTACAGGTGGGGTGGCTGTATTATATGTTTTTTTTAAAACAATGCCTTTATTTGCATCACTCCAAGCCATATCCCCATTTATGGTTGCGCCTCCAAAGTCTGAAAGTCCGTATGTAGAGCCTGTAAATGCAATACTCCAAGTTAAGCCTTTATCTGTTGATTTATAAATTCTTCCTTTACCAGTATAAAAGAAAATATTATTACCTACTGCATAATATCCGGCATTGTAACCGTACTCATTAGCGGTAGGATTAGGGACACTTGCAGCGGGAACTCTTGTCCAGCTAGTACCACCATTAGAGGTTGTGTAAAGCTCATATTCACCGCCTTGTGGATCTCCTCCGGCAATGGCATTATTGGCATCAAAAGCATGGACGAAATTCAAATATGACTCTCCAGATGTTGAGAATGCTTGTTGTGCAGTCCAAGTTACACCACCATTTACGGTTTTGTAGACTGCGCCTAACCCATCAGTATCTGTAGAGAATAATGCTCCTAACCAGGCAGTTGTGCCGCTCACTCCAGAAATATTGGTAATTGTTAAATCAGGATTTCCAACATCTATTGTTCCTGAGGTCCAAGTGGTACCCCCATTAGATGTTTTTGTAAACTCTTGAATATTATCACTAGTTTGTCCATCATAGGCAAAAGCCCAAACTGTATTTGCATCAAACACTTCCATACCTGAAATACCTCTTGATGGGTTTGTAAATGTTGTGTTTTGGGTAGACCAATACTGTGAAAATGCTGATGAACTAACTATTAGTGCAAAAGCAGTAAGTAAAACTTTTTTCATGAAAATTATTTTTTTTTGCTAATTTAGTAAATATAATTACATGTGGGTGTGAAAGTTTTAATAAATTACCTTAAGAACTGCAAGAAAGCATGGAGCATCCGGAAATATCATCATAATTCGCAGGTCTTTTTACTGAAAACTCTGGGAAAATCTCTTCATAAGGATTTTCTAAAGCTTTTGTTAGTTTTTCTAATATTTCAGTTTTACCATGGTTTATTTCTTCAATACATTCAAAAAGAAGATAGTTTCTGAGAAGGAATTTGGGGTTTGATTTTTTCATTAAATCTAAAGATTCTTCTTTTGGAATTGTATTGGTTTTTAATCGAAGGCGATAACTTTCTAGAAAATCTTCAAGCTTTTTTAGTTTAGCATCATCTAGGAAAGTATAAGAGGTTTTCTGAAAATCTATTTTTACATCTGAAATGCTTTCGAGTTTTTCTAAAAGATTAAAAAATAAAGTATAATCGAATTGAAGCTCGTGCATGATGCCTTGCCAGTCAGTGAAAAATTCTTGGTCTTCTTTTTTGAGCTCATCAAAACCAAATTTTCTACACAACATCTTATCATGGGCTTCCCAAAAATAATTGCCGTAAGCATTTAGCGTTTCTTCTAAAAATTTTTCATCTTTTATCAATGGGAAAAGAGCGTTGGCGAGTTGCCAAAGATTCCATTGTGAGATTTGTCCTTGTTTTCCGAAAGCATATCTTCTTCCCGGTAAATCTGTGGTGTTGGGTGTGAAATTGAGATTGTACTCGTCCATCATCGAAAAAGGGCCGTAATCAATCGTTAAACCTAAAATTGACATATTATCAGTATTCATTACGCCATGTACAAAGCCTACTCTAAACCATTCAACCATCAAATCGGCAGTTCTTGTACAAACCTCGCTGAAAAAATCTTTATATTTCTGTTCGCCTTCAGCGGTGATATTTTTAAAATAATTTTCAATCGTAAAATCAGTAAGGTCAATAAGTGTATTGATTTCCTTTTGTGTCGATATCAATTCAAAATGACCAAAGCGGAGAAAGCTTTCTGCAGTTCTTACCATGACTGCCCCTTTTTCTTCTTGAGGATTTCCGCTGTACATCATATCACGGACTACATTTTCGCCAGTTAAGCTTAAGCTTAAAGCTCGGGTTGTAGGAACTCCCAAATGATACATGGCTTCACTCATAAGATATTCACGAACGGAAGACCTTAAAACCGCTCTTCCGTCTGCGTGGCGGGAATAGGGTGTTGCACCGGCTCCTTTCCATTGAATTTCATTTTTTTGCCCTGCTTCATTTGTAATTTCACCAGCAAGTATGGCGCGACCGTCGCCTAGTTGACCTGCCCAGTTTCCGAACTGATGTCCTGCATAAGCGGTAGCGTAGGTTTTTATGTTTTCGGGTAACTGGGTGGCTGCTAAAAATTGAGAATCTTTTTCATCAAATTTTCCCAATCCTATTTCTTCTGAAAGCTTTTCGTTAAAAATAATCGTTTCAGGATTTTCAAAACCAACGGGTTCAACCGTTGAAAAAAGAACTTTTGGAGTATTTCTTTGGATGGTGTTTCCTGAGAAATCTCCTGGGAAAATCTCTGTAAAAGGCTGGGTAATCTTGTCGATATTCATAGTTCAAAGATATTAAAAGAAGAAATAAAAAAGCCCTTTCAATTATTGAAAGGGCTTATGATTATGATAAATAAGTTTATTTGTTAAAATCTACATCTTCACTGGTGTTCAGATGTTCATTCACATTTTCTTCTTTTTTACCAGGGTTATTTTTTTGTCCATTATCTGCGGGACGTGGATTTTTCAGGTCATCAATGGTTTGTAATCCTCCATCGTCACCGTATCCTCCACCAAGCCCCTGAAGGTTGCTGCAGCCGTCTTTCCAATCAAGCGGTTTTACAAATTTATCGTCAGGTGATATTTTTAAACTTTTATCAGCCCATACTTTTTTCATAAATATTGCCCAGATTGGCAATGCCATTTTTGCTCCCTGACCTTCACCTGTTCCTAAGAAGTGAGTTGCTCGATCTTCCCAGCCAACCCAAGCTCCGGTTGCTAATTTTGGAGTAATCCCCATAAACCAACCGTCTGAGTTATTCTGAGTGGTTCCTGTTTTTGCAGCAATTTCAATGTCTTTAGAGACTCCTCGTCTTCCCAATTCTCCTGAAGCAGTACCATATTGTGCTACACCTTTCATCAATTCAATCATGGTATAGGCATAATTAGGATTCATTACTTCTTTAGGTTCTGAGATTACTTCTTTTATCACTCTTCCGTTGACGTCTTCAATTCTCCAGATCATTTCTGGTTTGTTATAGTTTCCGTAATTGGCAAATGTACTGTATGCTCCAAGCATTTCGTAAATCGTAATATCTGATGTTCCTAAAGCCATTGGTAGGCTTGTAGAAATTTCTTCAGTTACTCCTAAATCTCTTGCTGTTTGAATGACGCTTTGAGTTCCTGTCATTTCAGCCAATCTCAATGCAACAGGGTTTTGAGAGTGAGCTAAAGCATCTTTCAGGGTTAACATTCCTCCTCTTCCCGGAACACTGTAACTTCCTTTCGTGAAAGTAGCATTCGAAATGGTAGAACAAGGGGTTAAGCCTAATTTCATAATAGCAGTTGCATAAACAAATGGCTTAAAGGTAGATCCTACCTGTCTTTTTCCTTGTTTGATGTGATCATATTGGAAATGTTGCCAATCGATTCCTCCAACCCAAGCTTTAATCTCGCCAGTTCCCGGAACCATAGACATTAAGCCCGCCTGTGCAATTTGTTTGTGCCATCTGATAGAATCCCATGGGCTCATTTCTACTTCTTCTTCACCAGCCCACGTAAATCTAGACATTTTTACAGGCTTGTGGAATTCCATCATAATAGAATCTTCAGAAACTCCGGCACTGCTCAATTGTTTATAACGACCAGTTCTTTTTACAGCCTGCATCATTATTTTATTTACTTGTTGGTCATTAAGATAGTAGAAAGGTCTGTTTTTTCTACCTCTCTGCTCTGCATCAAATCTTTTCTGAAGATCAGTTAAATGTTCTCTGATAGATTCTTCAGCGTATTTTTGCATTTTAGAATCTAGCGTAACATATATTTTTAAACCGTCTTTGAAAAGGTTTAAAGGTTTTCCTGTTTCTTTTTCGTAATCTTTAAGATAAGCATCGATTTCCTTTTTTAAATAAAACTTATAGTACGCAGAATAATCATCGGTAATATTTTTTATCGGACGGTAGTCTGTCGTTATAGGAGTTTCAACTGCTTTATCGTGAGTTGCTTTATCTACATACCCTGTTTCAAGCATTTGGTCTAATACAACATCTCTTCTTCTTTTTGCTCGCTCAGGATTTCTTAAAGGATTATTTGCAATCGGCGCTTCAAGCATTGATACAAATACAGCAGCTTCCGGAAGTGTTAATTGCGATGTAGATTTATTAAAATAAATTTTAGACGCCATCTCAATTCCGTTTGCGTTGTAAGTGAAATCAAACTTGTTAAAATACAAAGTGATGATTTCCTCTTTGGTGTATCTCTTTTCTAAGCTTACCGCAACCACCCATTCTTTAAGCTTTTGAACAGCTCTTTTTACAGGGTTTTTTGAAGGCTCTTTTGTGAATAAAAGTTTCGCCAACTGTTGCGTAATTGTAGAACCTCCACCTCGGTCTCCACCATATCTCACGGCTCTCAAAATTGATTTTAAGTCAATACCCGAATGTTCCTTAAAACGCTCATCTTCTTTTGCTTGAAGTGCATATATTAAATAAGGAGGCAAGTCTTTGTATTGAATAGGCTGAGTTTTTTCTTTCTCAAATTTTCCTAAAAGAACTCCGTCTGAAGAGTAAATTTGTGATGCTACATAGATGTCAGGATTTTCAAGTTCTTTTACATCAGGCATTTCACCAAGAAAACCTTGGGAAACGGCAAAGAAAAGTCCTGAAATACCTAAAACCACTGCAAGGAACCCAATCCAAATAAATTTAACCCATCTTTTCCAAGCTGAGTTTTTAGCATTTTTTTTAGGAGGAAGGGGGAATGTTTTTCCCCTGCTTCCTTTATTTTGTTTGTTTTCTTCCATGTATAATTACGGTTTAGCCGTTTCTACTTTTATACCTAAGTCTTCAATTCCTGGAAGGTTGTCATTTCTCATCGCCTGAGCAACGGAAACTTCATAATTACCTTTATCCGGGAATTTGTAATTGAGTTTATACTGAAATAAAGTTTCCTTCGTTTCTCCAAATCCTGTTCCAAGCCATTCACCGTTTGGTTTTGCCAAAATATAATTCAGCGTATCAACTTGCTTGGCTTTGGTTTTCGGATTGGTAAGATTAACAATGAATCTTATATTGCTGTAAGGGTACTCGTTATTGTTTCTTACAACAAATATAAGATTTTTAGGATTTTGCGGATCCGAAATTTCAAGATTAAATTTTTGTTCGGTCTTCTTATTCCATTTATTATCAATATTATTCATGATAACATCTTCTCCGGTAGCATTGCAGCTTACCAAAAAAATAAGGAGAAAAAGCCCTGAAATTTTATGCATTATTATCTTTTTTTGGAGGAAACTTCTTTTTAAACTTCTTTTTGGGTGGTTGATTCTGAGGTTTCGCCTCAGCATTATTATTTACAGCATTTACATTTTCCGCCTTTTCTATTGGTGGTCTCTGTTGCTGTGGTTTTTGAGGCCTTTGATTGTTATTTTGATTAGGTCTCACCTGTTTTTCAGGGCGTGGTTGACGTTCCTGTCTTTCTGGTCTCTCTTCTTTATCGTTTCTCTCAGGTCTTTCGTTATTGTTTTCAGGTCTAGGTTTTCTAGGTCCCTGATTGTTATTGTTTGGCCTGTTTTGATTGGGACCTTGATTCCTGTTTTTGTTGGAACCTCTGTTCTTTTTCTCAAAACGATCCACACTATTTTCCTGAATTAAATCTACTGTTTTAACAGAAATTTCAGGCTGTTTTAAATCTTCGAGAGGTAACGTTCTTTCGCCTCTTTTATTTTGCGAAATCATTTTTTTCACCAAATCAACGTCGAAATCATACCATGCCATTGAGCTGTCTACATAGGCAAACCACATTTTCTTTTTGAAAACATCAATTTTTATACAAAACGCTCGTCCTTTTTCGGTATCAATCATTGTTGAAGAAGAAGGGAAGTGGCTTAATGCATCAAGATAACTGTCTAGTTCATAGTTTAGACAACATTTAAGCTTACCACACTGTCCTGCCAGCTTTTGAGGGTTGATGCTCAATTGCTGATATCTTGCAACATTGGTGTTTACTGATCTGAAATCTGTTAACCAAGTTGAGCAACACAATTCTCTTCCGCAAGATCCTATTCCGCCTACTTTTGCAGCCTCTTGTCTGAAGCCGATTTGTTTCATATCGATTTTTGTGCGGAAAGCTCCTGCAAATTCTTTAATCAACATTCTAAAATCCACCCTGTTATCAGCAGTGTAATAGAAGGTTACTTTAGAAGAATCACCTTGATATTCCACATCAGTAATCTTCATTTCAAGACCAATTCTGTGAGATATTTTTCGGGCTTCAATTTTTACATTTTCCTCTTTTTTTCGAGCTTCCTGCCAAACTTCAATGTCTTTTTGGTTGGCTTGTCTATATATTTTAAGTGGGTTTTCTTCAGAAGCTCTTTTTTTCTTCATCTGAATTTTCACTAATTCTCCCGTAAGGCTTACTACGCCCACATCGTGTCCCGGACTAGATTCTACTGTTACAACGCTACCTATATGTAAAGGAATATTATTTACATTTTTATAAAATGATTTTCTATCGTTTTTAAATCTAACTTCTACAAAATCACACCTGTTTGATGCAGGGTTTTGTACGTTAGAAAGCCAATCGAAAACACTTAATTTATAACTATTACCGCAGGTATTTACACTTTCACAGCCATTCGCAGATTTTGTTCCGCAAGAATGTGCAGAATCGCCAGATGTTTTACATCCACAACTCATATTATAATTTGTTTAATCTTGCAAATTTATTGATTTTTATCTTTATACAATTCCAAATGTACTAAATATTAATTTTTGAAAATGTTTAATATTAAACATGATTGATGTTGTGTGATAATTTTAAATTTAAATATGTGTTATTGAGTATGTTATTCTGTTTTATGTCTGAACTATTATTTTAAACATAGTTTTCTTTTACTTGTTAGTTTAAAATATTGGGATTTATTAACAGGTGTATTCAAAATAATTTTATATTTGGGTTATATAATAATAGTCTATGAAAAAAATATTAATATCAACTGCTTTATTGGCTGGTGTTTTATCTTATGCGGGAGGCTTTAGAGTTTCTTTGCAAGGGGTAAAGCAATTGGCAATGGCGCACACCAGTGCCCATGCTGAAGATGCGAGTGTTGCATTCTTTAACCCAGCAGGTATGTCATTCATTCCTTCTAAACTAAGTATTGTTGCGGGAGGTTTTGGAGCAAGTAATAAAGTTACTTTTCAGAATTTAAATACTTTAAAGAGTACAGAGACCGATAATCCGTTGGGTACACCAATTTATGCGGCGATAGCTTATAAGCCGATTGATAAATTATCGATTGGGTTTAGTTTTTCTACTCCTTTTGGAAGTACCATTCAATATCCTTACGATTGGGAAGGAAGAGAGATGGTACAGAAGCTTGAGTTGAAAAGTTTTTATTTCCAACCTATGGTTTCTGTGAAAATGGCTGACTGGGTATCATTCGGAGCTAGCTATATCTACGCAAGAGGATCTGTAAACTGGGATAAAGCGGTTACTCAATTTGGAGGAACAGTTAATATTAAAGACGAGAAAGCAAGTGGTCACGGTTTTGGTTTTGGTTTCTATTTTAGGCCTGATCCCAAACTTGATGTGAGCATTGCATACCGTTCGCCGGTTGATATGAAAGCTAAAAAAGGAACGGCTACTTTTGTTGCTCCTGCACAGAATACTGTGAATGCACTTTTAGGGTTAAACGGAGCTGGGCAAGATCGTTTCACAGCAACTTTACCGCTTGTAGAAGAATATACAATTGGTTTAACGTATAAGGTAACTCCAAAGTGGTTAATCTCTGCAGATTTCAACTATCATGGTTGGGAGAGATACAGTCAGTTAACTTTAGATTTTGCTAACGCTCCTATTGGAAACCAGGCAGATCCAACGATATTGGTGGCTCCAAAGAATTTTAAAAATTCAAAAACGGTAAGATTGGGAACTCAATATGCATTTACCAATATGATTTATGGTCGTTTAGGTGCTTATTATGATGAGTCTCCTTATTCTGATGATAACTTCATTCCGGAAACCCCTTCTTTTGACTCTTTTGTTTTAACAGGTGGTGTAGGTTTTAAACTTAAAAAATTCGGAGTTGACGTTGCGGGTGGTTATGCAATGCCACAAAGCAGAGATGTGAAAAATAATTACTTAGGTTTTTATGGTCAGGCAAAGGCTAAAGCATTCTATTTTGGTCTAGGTTTATCTTATAATGCTTTTTAATTTTAAATTATGAAAAAAATAATAATATCTACAATAGCTGTTTCGGCACTTCTTTTTACAGTAAGTTGTAATACAGATTTTGATACTGACGTAAAAGACATCGTTGTAACCAAAGGTGAAGCTGATTTTTCTAAGTATGTATCTTTAGGAAACTCATTAACCTCAGGTTATAGAGATGGTGCTCTTTATATTGATGGTCAAAATGAATCTTACCCTTCAATGATGGCTCAGCAAATGAAACTTGTAGGTGGTGGAGATTTTAAGCAACCTTTAATGGGTGATAATAATGGAGGTCTTCTTCTGAATGTTGGCCCAAATGTGCAGATTGCGAGTACAAAGCTATATATTGACAGCTTTATTGCGGGAGCTCCAGACATAAAAAATGCTAATAATAACGTTGCTACAACTCTAACCAATACTGTTTTGACAGGACCTTTCAATAACATGGGAGTTCCGGGAGCGAGAGTTTCGCATTTATTAGCTCCTGGCTATGGAAACGTTGCGGGAGTGTTAGCAAAAACAGCGAATCCTTATTTTGTGAGATTTGCATCAAGCCCAACAACTTCTGTTATTGCAGACTTTAAAGCTCAGAAGCCTACCTTCTTTTCTTTATGGATTGGTAATAATGATGCTTTATTGTACGCTCTAGCAGGTGGTGATAGTTCTGTAGAACCTTTAACACCTCCAGCTCAGTTTACTCAATATTATAATTTACTAATTTCTGATATTGCTACAACTAATGCTAAAGGAGTAGTGGCAAATATTCCTAGTGTAACATCTATTCCTTCGTTAACAACAATTCCTACAAACCCTCTTACTTCTGCTGTTTTGGGAGGTGGAAATGTAGCTGCTGGAGAAGCTAATATTGATAATTTGAATGCTAACTTGTACGGGCCATTAAATCAGATATTAACGGCATTTGGAGCAGGAGATAGAATTAAGCCTCTTTCTAAAACTGCTGCAAACCCATTGCTTATTAAGGATGAAAGTTTGCCGGATCTGAAAGCTCAAATTACTGCTGCCGCTGCGGCTTCAGGAAATGCTCAGTTGGTTGCTTTGGCTACTTATTTAGGAAATACTTATGGGCAGGCAAGACAGGCAAAAGCAGGAGATTTGGTTCCTTTAACAACTAAATCTGAAATTGGTAAAACAGAGCCTACTGCGTTAGCCGCTCTTTCGGCAAGAGGAGTTTCTTATCCATTTGCAGATAAATATATTTTGATTCCTTCTGAAATTACAGAAATTAACACTGCTATCGATGCTTATAACGTAACAATTAAAGCGGCTGCAGCTTCAAAAGGATATGCTTTTGTTGATGCAAACAAGAAAATGAATGAGCTTGGATCTCAATCAGGAGTTTCTTGGGATGGTGTGAGATATACTGCTAAGTTTGTTACAGGAGGAGCCTTCTCTTTAGACGGAGTTCACCTTACAGGTAGAGGGTATGCGATTATTGCAAATGAATTTATTAAATCAATAAATACGACCTATAAATCGAATTTACCACAGGTAGATCCTAATAAATATTCAGGCGTTAAATTTCCTTAATCGGGAATAAAAATAAATAATGGAAACCACAGGATTGATTCTTGTGGTTTTTTTTTAAATTTGCAAAATCTTTTAAAAAGTAAAAATGGCCGATCAGTTAAGTTATTTATTTTCTACAAGAACCAGTAAGGATCTTGCAGAAAAAATTGCCCAGTATTATGGGAAAGAATTAGGAAAAATCAACTTTCAGGAGTTCAGCGACGGAGAGTTTGAACCAGTTTTAGACGAATCTGTAAGAGGAGGAAGAGTTTTCCTAATCGGATCTACGTTTCCGCCGGCAGACAATCTTTTAGAATTGCTTCTAATGATTGATGCTGCAAAAAGAGCTTCTGCAAAAAGTATTACCGTAGTACTTCCGTACTTTGGGCTTGCAAGACAAGACAGAAAAGACAAACCAAGAGCACCGATTGGAGCTAAATTGGTGGCAAATCTTTTAACGGCTGCAGGGGCAACAAGAGTAATGACTATGGATTTGCATGCAGATCAAATTCAAGGATTCTTCGAAATTCCTGTTGATCATTTGTATGCTTCTACAATCTTTGTAGATTACATCAGAGACCTTAAGCTTGATAATCTTACGATTGCTTCTCCAGATATGGGGGGCGCAAAAAGAGCAAAAAACTATGCAGGTCACCTTGGTGCTGATGTAGTAATTGCTTACAAAGAAAGAAAAAAAGCAAACGTGGTAGAAGAAATGTTCCTTATCGGGGACGTGGAAGGTAAAAATGTAATCCTTATTGATGACATGATTGATACCGCAGGAACGCTTTGTAAAGCTGCAGAGATTCTAATGGAAAAAGGAGCGAAATCTGTAAGAGCAATGGCGACTCACGGAGTGCTTTCAGGGAAGGCTTATGACAATATTGAGAACTCTCAATTGTTGGAAGTTATTGTAACTGACTCAATTCCTGTAAAAACTAATTTGACATCTAAAATAAAAGTGCTATCTTGCGCCCCATTATTTGCAGATGTTATGAAGATGGTGCACGAGCATCAATCTATTAGCAGTAAGTTTGTTATCTAATTGATAATTAATTATTTGCAAATTAAAAACGAAACAATTTTTTTAAAATTTTTATAATGAAATCTATTACAATTCAAGGTACAAAAAGAGAAAGCGTGGGCAAAAAGTCTACAAAAGCTTTACGTGATGCTGAATTAGTTCCTTGTGTTGTTTACGGAGGTGGTGAACCAATGAATTTCTCTGCTACAGAGAAAGCATTCAAAGGTTTGGTATATACTCCTGAAGCACACACGGTATCTATTGAAGTTGACGGACAGGTAATTCCTGCAGTTCTTCAAGATATTCAGTTCCACCCAATTACAGACAGAATTATTCACGCAGACTTCTACAGATTATCTGACGATAAGCCAGTAGTTATGGAGGTTCCTGTAAGAATCACTGGTCGTTCTAAGGGTGTTGTAGCTGGTGGTGTTTTACGTCAGTCTTTCAGAAAATTGAAAGTAAAAGCTATTCCTGCAAACTTGCCAGACGAGGTAGTTGTAGATATCACTTCTCTTAAGATTGGTAACAAACTTTATGTTGGTTCTATCAAAGCTGAAGGATATTCTTTCGTACACCCAGACAATGCAGTTATTGTAGCTGTTAAAATGTCTAGAAATGCAATTAAAGGTGCTGCTCAAGACGATGATGAAGAAGAAGAAGTTGCAACTGAAGGAGAAGCTCCTGCAACTGAAGAAGCTTCAGCAGAATAAGAATATTTTCTTACTCAAAATACAAGAACCTGTCAATTTTGGCAGGTTTTTTTGTTTTTAGATTACATCTATCATGAGTTTTAGCATGAAATCTTTTCAGAAAAAAGGCGTAAATTTGATGCGTTCTAAATAAAGAGCTTTTTAATTAAAAATGTAATAAATGTTAGACATTCAGGAAATCAGAAGTCAGTTTTCTATATTAAACCAAGAAGTGAATGGTAAGCCTTTGGTTTATTTAGATAATGCAGCGACATCACAAAAGCCAAACTCTGTTTTAGAAGTTTGGAATCAATACTACACAGAAATCAATGCCAATGTGCATAGAGGAATTCATACGTTGAGTCAATTAGCAACCGAAGAAATGGAACTTTCGAGAAGAAAAATCCAGAAATTCATTAATGCTAAACATGATTTTGAAGTTATTTTTACCAAAGGAACAACCGAAGGTTTAAACCTTATTTCCTATATTTTAACGCAGAAACTAAAGAAGGATGACGAGATTATTATCTCTTATCTGGAGCACCATTCGAATATCGTTCCTTGGCAGTTGCTTTGTGAAAGAACAGGTGCAAAATTAAGAGTAATCCCAATCGATGAAAACGGAATTCTACAATTGGATTATTTAGACCAGTTTTTAAGCGAAAAAACAAAAGTAGTTTCTGTAAATCAGGTTTCCAATGCGTTGGGAATTGTAAATCCTATTGAAGAAATTATTGCTAAAACAAGAGCTAATTCAAATGCATATATCGTCATAGACGGTGCTCAGTCGGCTCCTCACTTCACCATTGATGTTCAAAAATTAGACTGTGATTTCTTCGTGTTTTCAGGACACAAAATGTATGCTCCAATGGGAACAGGAATATTGTACGGGAAACAGGAGATTCTTGAAGATTTACCACCTTTCCATGGAGGTGGAGAAATGATTGCAGTGTGCTCGTTTGATGCCACTACTTACGCAGGTTTACCTTTTAAATTTGAAGCAGGAACACCCAATGTAGGTGGAAATATTGCTTTGGGAGCAGCTATTGATTTTATTAAAAAAGTAGGGCAGGAGAATATTCAGAATCACGAAAATGCTTTATTGGAATACGCGCAAAGACAGCTTTTAGAAATAGAAGGATTGAAAGTATATGGTGAAAAAGCACATAGAACAGGCGTAGTTTCCTTTAATCTTGAAGGAGTAGGTATTTCTTCGGATGTTGGGATGATTCTTGATAAAATGGGCATCGCAGTGAGAACAGGACATCACTGTACACAACCGATTATGGATTTCTTTAATATTGCCGGAACGGTTCGAGCTAGTTTTGCAGTTTACAATACATTTAATGAAATTGATTTGCTAGTAGAAGGAGTGAAAAAAGCACAAAGAATGCTTTCTTAAAATAACTAACAGACTGTTTCATTGAGACAGTCTTTATTTTTGTGATGTAAAATTTAAATAATTATCAAGCAAGGTTTCATTACAGAATTTAATTAACGGCTAATTTTTTTCTTCATAGAAAAATCCCTTTCAAAATTAATTTTGAAAGGGATTTTATTTTATTTCTATAAGTAATTTATAAAAATCAGTGTGAAATTTAAAAATAAATTAATTATTCGGTTTCCAATCTACCACCGCTCTGATAAATGCTTCTGCATTTTCCAAAGGAATGTTTGGTAAGATTCCGTGACCAAGATTGGCGATGTATCTGTCTTTTCCGAAACGGTTAATCATTTCGTTAACCATTTTTTTAATCGTTTCAGGAGTAGAGTGTAACCTTGCAGGGTCAAAATTCCCCTGAAGGGTCATTGTATGATTGGTTAAAGTTCTTGCAAACTCAGGTTTAATCGTCCAGTCAACTCCTAAAGCTGATACCGGAGCCATGGTCATTTCTTCCAACGCAAACCAACATCCTTTTCCAAAAACCACAACGTGGGTTAAAGGACTTAATGCTTCAACAATCTGGTTGATATATTGCCAAGAAAACTCCTGGTAATCTGTCGGAGAAAGCATTCCGCCCCAAGAATCGAAAACCTGAACGGCAGAAACGCCTTTTTCAACCTTTCTTTTCAGGTAAGCAATCGTAGTATCGGTAATTTTCTGAAGTAACAAATGTGCAGCTTCCGGTTGTTGGAAACAGAAAGATTTAGCAATATCAAAAGCCTTACTTCCTTTTCCTTCCACGCAATAGCAAAGAATCGTCCACGGAGAACCCGCAAAACCAATCAATGGAATATCGTTGTCTAATTTAATTAAAGTCAATTCTATGGCATCAAAAACGTATCCTAAAGTATCGTTCACATCAGGAACAATTACATTTTGTACATCTTCCATGGTTCTGATAGGATTATCTAACCACGGACCTACGTTTTCCTTCATTTTAAAATCAATCCCCATTGCCTGAGGAACAACCAAAATATCAGAAAACAAAATGGCAGCATCCAAAGGATATCTTCTTATCGGCTGTACAGTAATCTCAGAAGCCAGTTCCGGAGTTTGACATCTTGTGAAGAAGTCATACTTGTCGCGAAGAGCAATAAATTCCGGCAAATATCTTCCTGCCTGTCTCATCATCCAAACCGGTGGTCTTTCTACAGTTTCCCCACGAAGTGCTTTTAAATATAGGTCGTTTTTAATCATAATATTTTTAATAGTTGGCGGTTTTTAGTTGATAGGTTATGAAATATCGTTCTCTAATCTATTTTTTATGACCGACAATATGTTTAATAATGTATTTTCCGGACTCGTAAAAATCTCAGATTTTGTATGTTTTCTTACTTCTTTAGAGGTTGTTTCTCCTATTGAAAAAAGGATGGCATTTTCTAAAGAATTATTTTTCGCAAAACTACGAACTCCACTCGGGCTAAAAAAAACTATTGCATGATATTTTTCATGTATCACAGGATTAAGCGCTTCGGTCTCATAAACAGTCACTTTTTTATATGAAATATTTTGCAGCGGAAGTTTTTTATCTAAAACATCAAGTGCTAAATTTCCACAAAAATGAATGAATTGTTCATGTGCACAGTTTTCAGTAATAAATTGAGAGAGTGTTTCGGCATTTTTTAAAACTTTAAAGGTCCCGAATCCGTTTTTACGAATCTCTCTTTTTGTTTTTTCGCCTACACAATAAATCTTGTTATAGTTTTTGGCTGTGAAATCTTCATTGGGCTGGAATCTGTTTTCAAAAAAAGACTTTACACCATTGGAGCTTGTGAAAATTAATGAGTGGTTTTTTAGGTCAAAACGATTTACAGAAAGAGATTTCGTTTTTATTACTTCAATACAATCGACCAAGATGTCATTTCCCAGTTTTTCGGAAATAGATGATGAATCGATGTTTTTGGTAAATAAAATGTTCATTAGGGTTTATCTTTTAAATGTAAATCGGCGACTTGCGCTCGCACTTTGGTCATGAAATCTTTTCCGGGGTCTTCTTTTCCTGTAAAATATTTTGGGTCAGATTCTTTCCATAATTTAGAATTTCTGAAGACTCCATATTCCGAATGCCCGATGAGGTATTCTATTTTATATTTTTTTGTTAAATACCTTACTAATTCTGCATTGGCTTCTACTTGTTTTTCGGTAAGCGGTTGTTTTTTGCTTCCAATATTTTCAACTCCGATGGCGCAATAGTTTAAACCAATCGTATGTCTTGCAAACATGGTAGGTTCCATTAATTGATAAATAGTTCCGTCTCGGTCTACAATGAACTGCGAAGAAACATTGAGTGTGCTTTGTTTTTTTAAAGTATTTCTGGCGCTTTCAAGATGTGTTTTATTAAAATACTTGTGGTTGCTTTCTACAGTTCCTCCGGCGGTGTAATGCAAAACAATTATTTTCGGAACAATCGTTGGTGTTTTTTGAGTTAAACCGTGATGTTCTTTTAAATATTCTAAACTTAATTGAATTCTTTCTGCAGAATAATTGATTGGTTTATCGACAATTTTTAAGCCTGAGTTTTGTGCCAAGCTAAAGTTTAAAATAAATAAAAACAGAACGGAACCTATCTTTTTCATCATAAATTATTTTGAATATTGATAATGTCCGGTAATCGTAAATTTAAACAAACAATCTTCAATGACCTGTCCGCCACCGATGTTGTGAACGATTAAATATCTTTTTCCGTCTGCTGATTTTTTATTGACTACAATTCCGATATGCGTTAGATTTCCAGGAAGAAGCCATGTTACAATGTCTCCGGGCGCATACAGTTCAGGTTTTGTTTTCATTGATTTTGACTTGCCGAATTTGGCAAAGAAAACCATCAGGTTGGGAACTCTTCTGTGGTCAATATTGGTGTCTGGTTTTTTCAAACCAAACTTTTTAGGATATTTTGAAAAATTCAGCTTCATGTCTTCATGTACTTCTTTTTGCAAATCAATTCCCAGTTTTCGATAAGCTCTAATAATAACATCTGTACAAACGCCTTTGTCTGAGGCTACATCACCGTTTGGATATTTGATTGAGTAATAAGCGGGGTCGTAAGTCACCTTATCTTTCGTTAAGCTCAAAGCAGCATCAGATAATTTTTGAGCAAACTGAGTCTGTGCTTTTGCAAAAAAAACAAACAGAATGACAGATAATATTGAAAGGAATTTTTTCATAAGCTTAGAATATTGAATTGAAAAACAAGCCTTGTAAAGGTTGGAAATTAATTTTAAATATTCATGTATTTTAGATATAAAGAAATGTTAAGATTCAGATAAATCTTAATAAAGTAGACTTTTTAAGTAATTTCTAAAGAAATTTACTTATCCAATCTTAACAATTCAATAAATCTTAGTAATTTAAAATTAGATTTGACTTTTAATTTCAGTCATCAATTCTTTACCGCCATTTTCTAAAACAATATTGGCAAATTTTTCACCAAAATCTTCTTCTTCATTATACTCAAAACTTTCGTCGGTTGCGATGTAGTTTTTGCCGTCTAATGAGCAAAGAGCGGCTTTTAATCTTATTTGATTGTCAAATTTTTCAGCAAAAGCTCCAATAGGTGCGGTACAACCTCCTTCTAAAGTGCTTAGGAAGTTTCTTTCAATCTCTACACAAATTTTTGTTTCTTGATGAGAAATCTGTTTTAGAATATCATTGATTTCTTTTTTATCAGAATGTCCGGCAACAGCAACTACACCTTGTGAAGGGGCAGGAATCATGAATGGAATAAACTCGTAATCGATATCCATTTTCATTCTTTTAATTCCGGCAAGTGATAAAATAGTGGCATCAAAATCTTGCTCTTCCAGCTTCTGAAGTCTGGTCTGAATATTCCCTCGGATATCAAAAAACTCTGTGGTAGGATAGTGTTTAGACCAAAAAGCTCGTCTTCTTAAACTGCTGGTTGCCAATTTAAGCTCGTGAAATTCTTTATGGATTGCCGATTTTCTTTTAATTAAAACATCCTGCGGATAATCTCTCTCAAGATAAGCGACAATTTCTATGTTTTCGGGTAATTTTGTAGGAACGTCTTTAAGAGAATGTACAGCAATGTCTATTTCATCATTCAGTAATGCGGTGTCTAAATCTCTCGTGAAAACCCCCGTTATTCCTAAGGTGTAAAGAGGTTGGTTCAGATTTTTATCGCCTGAAGAAACGATTGGGACAATCTCGGTAAGGTAATTAAGGTTTTGCAAATGTCTTGCAACTTCTCTTGCCTGCCAAAGTGCAAGTGCAGAATTTCGGGTTCCTATTCTAATGCTTTTCATTGAATTCGTTATTGGGTTGTTCGACTAAAATTTCGTGCATTAATTTACTAATTTCCTCGGCTTTTAGAGGGTTGTCGATAATATATTTTGCAAAACGGTTGGTAATTTTCTGAATCATCTTCTCAGAAAGCTCCATGTCGTTGATATTGATGTACTTATTTTTTCTGTAAAAATTGTGCATTTCGTTGCGCTCCATGTTTTTGAGGACCGCTTTGAAATGATGAATATTGGGTGCCAGTTTTCTCTTTTTTTCCCATTCCAGAAAATCTTTGGTCATTTCTTTAATGATAACTTCAGCTTTTGGAACTTCTTTTTCACGCTGCTGAATGGTTTCCTGTATTTGTTTTGAAAGTTCGTCAACATCTATCAAGGTCACATTGCTAAGCTCAGAAACATTTTTGTCTACATTATGAGGAATCGAAAGGTCAATAATTAAAATTTCTTTTCCGTTTTTTAAATGAAACTTGTTGATGATGGGTGTTTTTGCTCCCGTAGCAACGATTAAAATATCCGTATTTTCTAATTCTTTTTCAAAATCATTATAGTCAATATTGGGAATATTGTATTTCTCTGAAATTTTCGCGGCTTTTTCCTGAGTTCGGTTGGCGATTTTTATGCTAGGCTGATAAACGTGTTTTACCAAGTTTTCGACAGTATTTTGCCCAATTTCACCCACTCCGAGAAGGAGAATGTTTTTTTCGGTAATTCTTTTTTGATTATTTAAAATATAATGTACTGCCGCATAAGAAACCGAAGCTGCCCCATTTGAAATGCCGGTCTCATTTTTAATTCTTTTAGAAATCTGAATTGCAGAATTAATCGACCTTTCTAAAAAAGGATTCGAGTTTTGTCTTTCTTTTTTAAAACGGGCGTACGCTTTCTTGATTTGTCCGATGATTTCAAAATCACCTATGATTTGGCTTTCCAGTCCGGCTGCCACTCTGAATAAATGATGTAAAGCTTCTTCTTTTGTTGCGATATTGGCAAATTGAAGAAAATCTGAAATATTTACACCAATTGTCTTACAATATTCTTCGGCTACCAAAAGGTAATTGGGAGAAGTGGTGTAGATTTCGGTTCTATTACATGTAGAAACCACAAAAGCGTCCCCTAAATTTTCATCGTGAATTCGGGTGACAAAGTTTTTAATATTGTCATCAAAAAACGCAAATTTCCCCCTCGTTTCTACATCAGCCTTTTCAAAACTGATAGATAATACGGCAAAATTTGAGGTTTGATGTATATTGGAATACTGTATCATAATCAGTCGCAAATTTAAGCAAATTTTACTTAAACATTTTGCGATTGTTTGTATGATAATTATCGTAAAAAGCTATAAATTAATTATCTAAGATTTTATAGCTTTTTTTTAAACTTACAAAAACAATACATTAAGAAAAAAGTGCAATTTTAATAAAAATTTAACCAAATTATATAAAACTTTGTAATCGTTAGTATAGTATAATTTATATCTTTGTAAACTTAAATCAAGGAGAAAATTATGAGTTTATTCGATATGTTTACGCAAGAAATAGCGATAGACCTTGGAACTGCCAACACGCTTATCATCCATAATAATAAAATTGTTATAGATCAGCCTTCTATTGTTGCAATAGAACGTTCTACAGGAAAGCCGATTGCTGTTGGAGAGCAGGCGAAACATATGCAGGGTAAAACACATGAAGATATAAAAACCATCCGTCCTTTGAAAGATGGGGTTATTGCAGATTTCCATGCTTCAGAGCACATGATTAAAGAATTTATCAAAAAAATTCCGGGAATCAAAGGGAGATTTATTCAGCCTGCTTTAAGAATTGTAATCTGTATTCCTTCAGGAATTACGGAGGTTGAAAAAAGAGCGGTAAGAGATTCTGCTCAAAAAGTAAACGCAAAAGAAGTACGATTGATTTATGAGCCAATGGCTGCTGCAATAGGAGTAGGTATTGATGTACAAAAGCCAGAAGGTAACATGATTATCGACATAGGTGGTGGTACTACAGAAATCGCTGTTGTTGCTTTGGGAGGTATTGTTTGTGATAAATCTGTGAAAATTGCAGGTGATGTATTCACGAATGATATTGCTTATTTTTTAAGAACGCATCATAATTTATACATCGGAGAAAGAACTGCTGAAAGAGTGAAAATCGAAGTAGGTTCTGCTGTTGAAGATTTAGATGTAGATATCGACGATATTCCAGTACAGGGAAGGGATCTTATTACCGGGAAGCCAAAAGAAATTATGGTTGGGTATAAAGAAATTGCCCGTGCTTTGGATAAATCAATTATAAGAATTGAAGATTCTGTGATGGAAACTCTTTCTCTTACGCCGCCAGAATTGGCTGCAGATATTTACAAAACAGGTATTTATCTTGCAGGTGGTGGTGCTTTATTGAGAGGTCTTGCAGACAGATTGCATAAAAAGACTGGTCTTCCGGTTTTTGTAGCTGAAGATCCGCTAAGAGCTGTTGTTCGCGGAACGGGTATTGCACTTAAGAATATGGATAAATTCAATTTCTTAATTAAATAATTTTAACTTTTTACGACTTTTTATCTAAATGGGATTTTTGCTGAGATTATTTTCGAAGAATGCTCTTTTTGTATTCTTTATTTTCCTGCAAATTATTGCTCTCATTTTGATATTCTCTAAGAATGCGATGCAGCAATCGTGGCTTGCAGGGCAAACTGCGGCTTTTAACTCTTGGGTTTCAGGCTATATTGATGAAGGTGTTTCTTATCTAAAACTGAAACAAACCAACGAAGATCTTGTAGCTCAAAATAAAGCCTTAATGGTTGACCTTTATGGCAAACAAGGTGCTGCAAATCCGCAATTCAGAAAGGTGCACGACACTTTAGGAGGTGGTCAAATCTATACTTTTGTAGATGGTGAAATTGTTTTTAACAGCATCAACAGAAGAAATAATTACTTCACAATCAACCGTGGAACAAGAGATGGTGTTTATCCTCAAATGGGCGTAATGGCTCCAAAAGGAATCGCTGGAATTGTTATTAATTCAACCGATAGTTACGCTTTAGTACAATCGGTTTTAAGCGTTAATAAAATAAGAATTAATGCTTCGTTAAAAAACTCAGGATATTTCGGAACTTTAACGTGGAAGGGAGATAATTCCCGACTGATGCATTTGGCAGATGTGCCAAAATATGTTTCCCTGAAAATTGGTGATACGATAGAAACCGACGGAAAGTCTGCGATTTTCCCTAAAGGTGTTATGATAGGTACTATTGCGGGGTATACCGTAGATAACAAAACAGGATTTTGGGATATATCAGTAGAATTAAGTGAAAAAATGGGAGCTTTAAATAAAGTTTTCGTTGTTAAAAATCTTAAAAAAGCTGAGGTTCAGAAAATTCAGGATACTCTGCAGGCGGTAATAAAAAAAGAAAATGATTAGTAGAACCGTATTTACAGATCTTTTGATCATGGCTTTTCTGGTTGCATTACAAGTTTTTGTATTGAACAGAATTACCTTGTTCGGTAAATTCACTCCGGTTTTATATCCGGTGTTTGTGATGTTCTATCCTTTTTTTAGAAACAAGTTTCAGTTTTTGGCATTAAGTTTTTTAATTGGGCTTGCCGTAGATGGTTTTTTGGGTACATGGGGAATTAATGCTTTGGCGACGACAGTGATTGCATATTTCCGTACATTGATATTCCGTACATCTACAGATACTTCTACAGATTTCTTTTCATTTCAGTCTTTGCAATGGACGCAATTTTTGCTGTTTTTGTTTTCAAGTATCTCTCTACATCAGCTTTTGGTGCAGTATATCGAGTTTTTTAAATTCACCAGAATTTTTGAAATTTTATTTAATGTGTTGGTAACGAGTGTTATTTCCTTTATATTTATCATAGTTTACGCATTAATCTTTAAAATCAAACAGAAAGTTTGAATACACGCCATATAAAAATTTTAACGATTCTCATTGCCATTGCTCTTATTTTTGTAGCAAGGCTTTCTTATTTACAGCTGTTTACAGACCGTTATGCGCTGAATGCTGCCAATACTTCTATCAAAACCGAATATGTGATTCCACAGCGTGGTGTTATATTCGATAGAAATGGTAAAATCATGGTAGGAAATCAGCCTGCCTACGAAATTTCTTTTACTCAGGCTTTAATGAAGCCCGATTTTGATACATTGGCTTTCTGTAATTTAATAAAAATTGAAAAAAGTGATTTCATTAAAAGAATTAATACAATTAAAACTGAAAAATATTACTCCAAGCTTACGCCGATGACTTTCATCAAAGATTTGAGCAGAGAGGAAATTGCAAGAGTTCAGGAGATTATATTCAAATATCCCGCTTTTAGTATCGTTCAACGTCCTCAAAGACAATATGAAGTTTCTACTTCTGGAAATCTTTTGGGATATACAAGTGAAGTCAACGATAGAGAAATTAAAAAAGATTCTACATATTATCTTCCAGGTGACCTCATCGGTAAAACAGGGATTGAAAAATCTTACGAAAAAGAACTGAGAGGGGTAAAAGGAATTAAATATATTCAGAAAGACATCAAACTTAGAAATGTAGGCCCATATAAAAACGGAACTTTAGACAAAGACGTTGTAACCGGAAAAGATATTACCCTTACCATCGATTATGATTTACAAAAGCTTGCTGAGGAGATGTTGGTGAATAAACATGGCGCTATCGTGGCAATAGATCCCAATAACGGTGAAGTTTTGGTTTCTGCTACAGGTCCGGATATTGATCCAAACCTTTTTACTGGCCCTAATAAGTCTAAAAATTTATACGCGCTTTCGAAAGATACTATTTACGAAAACAAACCTACTTTTGATAGAGCTTTGCAGGCGGGTTATCCTCCTGGTTCTACTTTCAAGCTATTGACTGCTTTGGCTGCGATGCAAATGGGAGTGATGGACGAAAAAACAATTTTCCCATGTGGTGGCGGATTTTTCTACAAAGGAAAAAGAATTAAAGGCCACGGTGGGGCAGACCCATTAATTCCTGCAATTCAAGTTTCTAGTAACTGTTTTTTCACCTACGCATTTATTGCTATCATTAAAAAATATCCAGGAAATCCTTCAAAAGGAGTCGATGAATGGAAAAAAATAATGAGCAGTTTTGGGGTCGGAGAGTTCCTGAATAACGATTTTGCAGTGGGTGCAAAAGGTAGAATTCCTTCCGGAGATTTTTATGAAAGAAGATTTAAAGCCATCATAAAAGCCAACGGTTCTACCAGACAAGATTATAAAAATTGGGATGAAATGTCTACCGGTGCCATCTACAACGGGATGGGGCAGGGAGATGTAATGGTAACTCCTCTGCAGCTTGCCAATTATGTTTCTGCAATTGCTAATAGAGGTTGGTACTATACGCCACATATTGTTAGACTTATTGATGGAAGACCAAATCCTGACCCTAGATTTAAAGTGAAACATCAAACTTTAGTAGACCCCAAGCATTTTGGTCCTGTTCTGAAAGGGATGGAAGCAGTGGTTTTGGCGGGTACTGCGAGAAGTTTAAAATCAAACGACTTTACTCAGTTGGCAAAAACGGGTACTGCACAGGTGCCGCAAGGAAAAGATAATGCTATTTTTGTCTTGATTGCTCCTGCAGATAAGCCTAAAATTGTTGTAGTAGGGGTAATGGAACATGGTGGCTTTGGAGGTACTTGGGCTGGGCCTGCTTGTACCATAATTGCAGAAAAATATATAACGGGCGATATCAAAAGAGAGCATCTTTACAAAAAAATGATTACCGCGAGCTTTATGCCCGAATATAAACGACAATGGATTGTCGATTTAAAAAGAAAAGGACTTTATAAAGAACCAAAACCAGATTCTTTAAAGCTTAAAAGAATACAAGACAGTCTGAATATTGTGAAAAAAGCAAAAGAAAAATTGCAAAACGCAAAAACGACTAAACCTAAAAAACCGTAAACCATGAAGTGGACAGAAGGAATAGATAAATTAGGTCTTGGGTTATATTTTTTGCTTTGCATATTTGCAATAGCCAATATTTACAGCGTAGATGAAGGCTTAGGTAAAAAACAGTTGATTTTTTTCGGAATTTCAATTTTTGTAGGATTAATTATTTTCTTAAGCAGAAGCAAATTTTTCGAAAACATGTCGGGTATCATCTACATCGGCGGTGTTTTAATGCTTGCAGGTCTTCATGTTTTCGGAACGGAGATTCTCGGACAGAAAAATTGGTATAAATTCGGAAGTTTTACCATGCAGCCTGTAGAGTTTTCAAAGATTGGAACGGCTCTAATGTTAGCAAACTACGTTTCTGGGGCAGAATTTGACCTTAAAAATAGAAAATCATTAATAACCGTAATGGCAATAATAGGAATTCCTGCGGTTGTGGTATTGTCAATTCCTGATGTGGGCTCATTGCTTGTGTTTACAGCATTTTTTATTGCATTATACAGAGAAGGTTTGTCCGGAAAACTGTTTGTGGTTGGTGGACTTTTTGCAGCGGTTTTTTTAATTGCAAATTATCTTAACGACCCTCTAAAATGGAGTTTGTGGTACTTTACTGTATTTATTATTATAATTGGTGGGTTATGGTTTGCATTTAATGCAGCTTTTCTCCGTAAAAATATATACACGCTTTTGCCCGGAGTAGGAATTGTTCTTTTACTGGCAGCACTGTCATTTATTTCACCTGTTATTTTCGAAAAGCTACCAAAACACCAGCAAGAGCGTGTGGAGGTTTTGTATAAAGGTGAAAGAGAATTTAGAGATACTTCAGGGTATAATTTATTGTATTCAAAAACAGCCATTGGTTCTGGAGGAATGCTGGGGAAAGGATTTCGTGAAGGTTCTGTAACCCAAGGAAAGTTTGTACCTGAGCAGGAAACCGATTATATTTTCTGTACCGTGGGAGAAGAATGGGGGTTTGTAGGAAGCGCAGCTTTGGTTTTTGCTTACATGATTTTCATCGGACGAATATATTATCTCTCAGAAAAGCAGAAATCGGTATTTAACAGAGTTTTTGGGTATTGTTTTGCTTCCATTCTATTGATGCACTTTTCTATCAATTTAGGCATGGTTATGGGCTTATTTCCAACGGTTGGTATTCCTTTGCCCTACTTTAGTTATGGTGGAAGTTCATTGCTTGCCTTTTCGATGATGACTTTTATTTTCTTTAAACTTAATTACGCAGATAAAAACAGTTTGGTGTAATAGCTGGAAGCTAGAAGTGGGATGATAGACGTTTGAAATCATTCTTTAAAAATGATATTCAAAATCTGCTTCATCTGCAAAATCAGCGAGATTAAATTTCTACTAATTTTTCATTTAGATAAAATCATAAAATTTTATGAACGAAACTTACGTTTTAGACCAAAATTTTAATCAGTTAAATTTTGCAGAATCGCCATTGGAAATAGGGGAATATGAAAACTGCACCTTTCAAAACTGCAATTTTGAATATGCTAATCTTTCTCAGTTTAAATTTACCAACTGTGAATTTATCGACTGTAATTTAAGCATGACTAAATTGTCAGGAACCGCTTTTCGGGATGTTATTTTTAAAGACTGTAAAATGTTCGGAATGCATTTCGATGATTGTAATGAGTTTGGGATGTCTTTCAGGTTTGAAGGATGTGCTTTAAATAACTCTGTTTTCTACAAAACATCAATCAAAAGAACCTTATTCAAAAACTGTAAACTTGTTGAAGTTGATTTTGCAGAATCTGATTTGTCAAATTCTGTGTTTTCAAACTGCGATTTTAGCGGTGCAACCTTCGAAAGAACCAATATGGAGAAAGCAGATTTAAGAACCTCATTCAATTACACGATTAATCCTGAGTCTAACAAGCTTAAGAAGACCAAATTTTCACTTTCTGAAGTTCATGGGCTCTTACGTCGATTTGATATAGAAATTGATAGAAACAGCTGATTTAAATTATTTAAAGAACTAAAATTTTACATTACATCAGTAGGAGTGAGCTTTAGCCTGTTTTTAAATATAAAGGTACAGATTGGCTTTAGCCGAAACTTATGGTAGGTTTTGGCTAAAGCCAATTTTTTTTACAATTATTACATCAGGCTAAAGCCCGATTCTACTGATGAAATTTGAATTTTTGATAATTTTCCCTTCAAGATAAAAATACAGAAAATAATATAAAAAAATTGAAGCCATCAAAATTTGATGGCTTCATTTATATAATCAATTATTTAAGACTAAAAATTAGTAGATGCTAGGTTGTTGTAGTTTTCACCATCTTGGTTAATTACTCTTTTTGCAAACCTGTATTTTGGTCCCCAATAAGAATCATTCAATGATGAGACCATTACCCCTTTTGATGTTGCTGCATGGATAAATTTTACTTCACCTTCTTCAGTTACACTTTCTACAATTCCTACGTGAGAAATTCTTTTTCCGTGAGAGAAGAAGATTAAATCTCCTTTCTGAAGGTTTTCTTTGTCGATAGCTTCTCCTTCCTGAGACTGCGATGCTGCTACTCTAGGTAAAGTAAGACCCGCTGCTGCTCCAAAAACTGATAATACGAATGCTGAACAGTCGATTCCGTTTCTTGTCATTCCTCCGTATCTGTAAGGAGTTCCTAAGTAGGTTGACGCTTCTGATAAGATATTATCAATCGTCTTATTATGTTTAATCGCTTTTGCGATTTCAGAATTTTTTAAAGAATTTTTAGCGTTCGCAAGGCTTGCCGCTTTTTCAGAGATAAAAGAGTTGATTAACAACTTTTTATCATTATCCATCTTAGTGTCTATTGCAGCTAGTTTGGCATCTGTTTTGTATTCTTTAGCATAAGTTGCTGGTTTTGAAACTACGTAATTAGTTACGCATGATTGTAGTGATATTGTAGAAACGAAAGCAACTAAATAAAACAAAACTCTTTTCTTCATATTTTTTAATTTCCGGTTGAAAAAGAAATATTTATTTCTCTAAAGCCCTACAAAAGTAGAGATTCCATCTAAAACAGCCTCAATATGATTATTGTCATGTTCTTGTTTTAACATATTTTAACATCGTACATCAGTATGTTAAAGAAAAAGTAGCTGCTATGTGCCTGTTTTGGTGAATGTGCAGTTTTTTTTATTAAGATTTTTTAACAAAATATATTCACTTTCCTGTATCCATCAGATTTTATTAATTTTTTGATTTCAAAAAAGAGTATTAAAAAACCATAAAAAAAGTTCCCCGGAAAACCGGAGAACCTCACTAATATGGAACTTTACAGATGTTATCTTGTAAATAACATTTCTCTATATTTAGTCATTGGCCAAAGCTCATCATCAACCATCATTTCAAGGTCATCAGAAGCATCTCTGATAATGTCGAATAGTGGTTTTACTTTGTTGCAGTAATCTTCTGCCTGCGTCTGACTTTCATTTACAGCTTTTGCTGCATCTCTTGCTTTAAGCAAATCTTCTACACCTACTTTAATAGTAGAAACGTTTTGTGAGATGTTGGTAATCAAACTCATTTGCTCTTTAGCCAACGTTTTAAATTCTTCGTCTCCGAAGATTTCTTTAAGACCCTTTACGTTCTCAATCAATCTATTTTGATATTTTAAAGCAGAAGGAATAATGTGGTTTCTTGCGATATCACTTAACACTCTTGCTTCAATATCAATTACGGTAGAATATTTTTCTAGCTTGATTTCGTTTCTTGCTTCTACTTCTCTGTGGTTGAAGATTCCTAATTCTTCATAAAGGTCAACAAATTTCTGATTCATTTCCTGCTTCAATGCTTCAGGAGTTGTTTTCCAGTTGTTTAAACCTCTTTTTTCAGCTTCTACAGCCCAGTCATCAGAATATCCATCACCTTCAAACATAATGTTTTTACACTGCTTGATGTATTCTCTCAATACATTGAAGATTGCTTCGTCTTTTTTAAGCCCAGTTTCAATTAAAGCATCAACTTCTATTTTGAAATCATTAAGCTGTTTTGCTGCAATGGTATTCATTACGGTCATAGATTCTGCGCAGTTTGCAGAAGAACCTACCGCTCTGATTTCAAACTTATTTCCTGTAAATGCAAAAGGTGAAGTTCTGTTTCTGTCAGTGTTATCCAACAAAATTTCAGGAATTTTTCCTACTACATTCAGTTTTAAATCTGTTTTTTCGTCTGGTGAAAGTTTTCCTTCAGTTACTTTTTCAAGCTCTTCCAAAACTCTGAACAATTGACTTCCGATAAATACCGAAATAATTGCTGGTGGAGCTTCGTTTGCACCCAATCTGTGGTCGTTGCTTGCAGAAGCAATACTCGCTCTCAAAAGGTCAGCATATTCATGTACTGCTTTAATAGCATTTACGAAGAATGTTAAGAATTGTAAGTTTTTCTTAGGGTTTTTTCCTGGGCTCAATAAGTTTTCACCTGTATCAGTTGCTAAAGACCAGTTGTTGTGCTTTCCGCTTCCGTTTACACCCGCAAATGGTTTTTCGTGGAATAAAATGTGGAAATGGTGTCTGTGAGCAATTCTTGCCATAACGTCCATCAACAAAGAGTTGTGGTCAACAGCAACGTTTACTTCTTCAAACATTGGAGCTAGCTCAAATTGGTTTGGCGCTACTTCGTTATGTCTTGTAGTAACCGGAATTCCCAATTTCATACATTCGATTTCCAACTCTTTCATAAAGTTCATTACTCTTGTAGGAATTGAACCGAAATAGTGGTCATCAAGCTGTTGGCCTTTTGCAGGAGAGTGTCCTAATAAAGTTTTACCTGTTAAAACTAAATCTGGACGAGATTGATACAATGCTGAATCAACCAAGAAATATTCTTGCTCCCAACCTAAAGTAGGAGTTACTTTTGTTACGTTTTTATCGAAATACTGCATTACGTTGGTTGCAGCTTCGTCTACAGCGTTCAAAGCTCTTAATAAAGGTGCTTTGTAATCTAAAGTTTCACCTGTGTAAGAGATGAAAATAGAAGGAATACATAATGTAGTTCCCATAATAAATGCCGGAGATGTAGGGTCCCAAGCTGTATAACCTCTTGCTTCGAAAGTATTTCTGATACCACCATTCGGGAAAGAAGATGCATCAGGCTCTTGCTGAATCAATAAGTTTCCGCTGAATCTCTCGATAGCTCTTCCACCTTCAATAGGAGTGAAGAAAGAATCGTGCTTTTCTGCCGTTGTTCCTGTTAATGGCTGAAACCAGTGAGTGTAGTGAGTTACCCCTTTGCTCATTGCCCAGTCTTTCATTGCTACAGCAACTTGGTCAGCAATTAATCTTTGGATTTTTGTCCCCTTTTTAATAGCATCCATAATAGATTGGAATGCTTCTTTTGTTAAATATTCTCTCATTGTGTTTTCAGAGAATACGTTTTCACAAAATAGTTCTGATAATTTAGTAGGAATTTCTACTGAGTTATCTTTTCTAAAGTCCTTAAAAGGTAAAGTTTCTAATGCTTTGAATCTTAAAGTTGACATAAATGGGTGTGGTTTTATAGGGCAAATTTACAAAAAAAATGATTCGAAAATAAAACACCCCTATATTTTTGCAATATTTATTTGTTTTAATGGTTTAAATCTGAATCAACCCTGTTCGTAATGGGGTGTTTGGTTTATCTAGCTTGAATTTATTATTCTTTTCAAAAGAAAATCTGATGAAGCGGTGAATTTCTTATTTTTGATTAAAATCCAAATCACATGATGAAAAAATTAATTATTATTAGCTCCTTATTCTTTTTGCAGATGTTTTTATCTCAAAGTACAAGTCCTATTTATTATGATAGCGATTGGAAGGTGACTACAAAAACAAATGCCTCTTATTATAGATTAATGCCGATGAAAGAATTGGGCGAATTGGTCTTGCTTCAAGATTTTTATATCAACGGAACTCCGCAGTTTGAAGGTTATGTTTTCAAAAATAATGAAAACGCTTATGTCGGAGATATTGTTTGGTACGATAAAGACGGAAATGATGACAATTTCAAACAGTATCGAAACGAAACGAAAAATCCTACCTTATTATATTATCATCAAAACGGAAAAGTCCGAAAAAGTGTTCAATATAAAAATGGCGTAAAAGATGGTGAAACGATTGTTTATGCTGTTGATGGAGTGGTTTTAATGAAAGGGATTTATTCAAAAGGAAAACCTGAGAGCGGAAGTTTTGAAAGAATAAAGAATAATGACGATTATGATTACAACGAGAAAATTCAGGAAGTTTCTTCGTCAGATATAGGAGCTCGTAATGATGGCGAAGATTTAATGACGGTTCCTCCACCGCCTCCAATTCCACAAACCGTAGGAGTTGAATCTCAAACGATGGAACTTTTAGAACCAATAAATGAAGGGGGAAATTCTTCAAAAAAAATAAAAAATAGAAAAACGGTTACCGAAAAAATATTTTGGGAAAATTCTAAACAAATTGCTCAGGAAGCTATTTTTGCAATTGATAGAGGTTATTTTAAATCTATCGAACAGAAAAATTACGAGAAATCGGGAAAATTAATTCAAGCTTTAAACGAAACTCATTTTTCCGAATACGGAAGTGATATTGCAAATGGATTGGATTATGGGTATTATCTCCAGAATAATTTTGCAACAGGAATTAAAGCTATTATAAAATATGTAAATAAACTAAGGTCAGGAAAAAACTTCTCCTATTTCCCAAACGGAAAAATAGCAACAGAAACTTTATATAAAGAAGGTTGGAGAGATGGCGAAGAATTGGTTTATGATGAAAATGGAAAATTGAAAAGCAAAAGAGTTTATAAAAAAGATGAGCCTTTTCTAGGTAATTTTGATACAAATGTTGGCGAGTTTAAGGTCAATTTAAATTATATCAACGGTGTAAAAGAAGGTGAAGCAATTGCTCTCAATGAAGACCAACAAATTATTGCCAAAGGAATTTATAAAAACGGAAAACCTTTTAACGGAACTTTTATCGAGCGACTTAATGACCGTTCTGATGATTATGAATTAATCAACGTTGAAAATTTCAAGAAAATAGGCTTACAAAAAGTATTTGGTTACCGATTGGAAAATTTAGAAAAGACCTATACCATTCAAAATGATAAACTAAATGGAGTGACCACTTTTTACGATGACGGAAAGGTTGTGGGAACTTTAGAGTATAAAAATGACGAACCTTATAATGGAACTTTGGTTAATGATGACAAAGCTTCAGTTTACAAAAATGGAAAAATTACCGAGGAAACTTTTTTTGAAGGCACTTATAGTAAGGATAGAATCCGAAAACAAAAAATCTATGAAAATGGAGTTCTTACAAAAATCAAAGATTTTTCTTTTATAATCTCAGAAAAACCACAAAATTCTTATGAAGGGATTCTTAAAAATGGAAAACCTTATTCTGGGTATTTCGAGACCGAATATAGTCGTGAATTTAAGCAGGTCGATTATTTTGAAAACGGAATTCAGAAATTTCAATATTCTAATGATTATCTGAAAAATATGGATAATTACAGATTTCAGGAATATAATCTCAAAGCAATCTATAAAGACGGGAAAGTATACGACGGTGCGGAATATATATTAAATGAGAAGCAATTCGTTACCCGATATTGGAAAAACGGAGTCTTAAAAAGTTTTGACTGGGATTTGTTTGCGATGCATTATTTTAACAGAATTCATTTCGAACTAAAAAATAACAATATCGAAATCAATGATATGCAGGGTAAGAAATCTGCTATTGTAGCGATTGATATTTCTAAAAACGGATTCAATAAACAGCTTTCTATTGATGGGAAAGTGATTGATGATACAAGAAAAAATTACCTGGAATCGAAATACACTGAAGCAGTCACTCTTTATTATGAAGAAAATAATAAAATTATTTCTAAAAAAGTAAATGTTCAAGACGAGCCAATGGAGCCGAGCGAAGGAGTTGAATTGTTTTATAAAGTATATGCTGTTGTTGCTGAATTTCCAACGGTTCAGGAAGTGTTTAATAATCTTGCAGATAAATTCAAAAGCAATAAATTTATTGAGGAAACCGACGAAAATCTAATTATTACAGGTCTTCAAATCGATTCCACAGGAAAACCTAAAGATGGAATTTTAATCACTCCAACGCAAAATAACACGTACACGCTGCAATTGTATATCGGGAGAAAATTAATGAAAACTGTAGAGAAAGTTAGTTTTGATAAAGTAAAAGAAGAAGTGAGAAAGCTGGAAAGGATAGATTAAAATATTATTTCTAATATGAAGAAAACTTATTCTAAATTACTTTCTAAAATGCATCATAAATACTAATTTTAAAAACTTTAATCAATAAACTAGGTTTTTAGATTAAATAATTCAGTTACTGAAAGAAGATATAATCTACTATTAAATATATTTTTCGTAACTTGAAAGACTTTTTATAAAAAATTTAATATATGACAAATTCTAGAGCAAGAGAAACTACCGAGGCAATTGAAAGACTATACATATCTATGAGACACCTGTTTTATAGAGGTTTTTTCAAGCCAAGCGGAGTTTCTGGAGAAAGCATTAGAAGTTTGTTGAAAACGATCAATCCGGAAATTTACGGTACCATGAGCGTTCCAAGCAAATTGGAGCTAGATGGTTTGATGTATGTTTTAGACAGACTTCCAGAGGGTATTGAAGAGTGTGCTTTCATTCATCTTACCTCAGATGAAGGTTTTGATAAGGGAAGTTTTGAGCCGATTGTTCCTAAAAAGAGAAGAAGAAACTGTTACCGAATCGATGAGCACCAGATGAATATTGAAGTTCTTTTGGGTCGTTCAGAAATCTATGATATTCTTACGCATTTAACGTTCTTATTTATAGAAGCAGATAAAATCAGAAACCTCGCATTTATTCAGCATGAAAACTGGAAGCCGACAAGAGCTTTCAAAATCATCGAAGAAGTGGTAAAAGGTGAGAAAAAATTTAGCAGAAGAGAAAAAGAAGTGGCATTAATTCATCTTTCGTCTTTAATAGGAAGAACGTTTGATGAGACTTTAAATGCTTACAATACTTTCGGTGATGATGAAAATCCGGATAGATTATTCAAAATCATTTACCATTTAGGAAAAGTGAGTCTTGAAGATGCTAAAGAAAGTCGCGAGAGAGAAATTTACTTTAGTGCAATTCTTAAAGAAAGAGTAGGGCACCATTATTTTGGTGAAAAATGGGCCAATAAAGTGAAAGAAGTTTTATTTGAAAATAATCTTCACATGAGACCGCTACACATTATTTCAGCTAACATGCATTCTGTGAAAAATATGCTGTACGGAAATGATGCTTTAAAGAAAAAACATTCCAAAGAGGTAGATTACAAATTGTACGGCGATATTTCAGATAAGAAAGAGCTTCGAGATAAAGTTTCTAAATATGCATTAGAAGAAGGTTTAATTCATATCCACGATAAAAGCGGAAGTAATATCGATGTTCAGATTATCGATTTAAGCAAAGTAGATTTAAAAAATACTCCTTTTAACGATGCTAAATTTACAGGCGATGATGTTATCATGGTTTTCGATTATGCATTTGGTGAACAGGCTTTTGAGGTGATGGATGAATTACTGAGACCTTTTGAGCAAAAAGGTGAAGTCTATATGATGAAGGTGAAATCGGTTTCTATTATGGGGAAAGCTGGAATTTTATCAGGAGGAAAAGGAGACATCATGATTCCTACTTCTCATATTTTTGAAGGAACGGCAGATAACTATCCTTTCGAAAATGCTTTAAAATTAGATGATTTTAAAGATGATGAATTAAAAGCTTTTGAAGGGCCAATGATTACCGTGTTGGGAACTTCGCTTCAAAACAGAGATATTCTACAATATTTTATGAATACTTCTTGGAAGGCAATTGGTCTTGAAATGGAAGGTGCTCATTATCAGAAAGCAATTCAGGTAGCATCAAAAATCAGACATCATATTGCACCAGATTTATTTGTTTGTTATGCATATTATGCTTCAGATAATCCTTTAGAAACGGGGTCTACGCTTTCTTCAGGGGGTTTAGGATTAACAGGGGTAAAACCTACTTATCTGATTACCTTAAGAATTCTTGAAAAAATTCTACAAAGCGGAAAGAAAGAAATTTCAGCTAAAAAATAATTTACGATTATTTAGATATTTAAATCCTTCAAGTTTTAAAGCTTGAAGGATTTTTTATTGGGAATGATTTTCAGCCGTGTCAATGTTCTAAACCTTGACACGGTTTTTATAGTAAAACTCACATTTATTGTAAAAATCTAAGTAATCAGTGGGATAATATTTTAACATTATCGCTATTAAATCATCAAAAGACCTAATAGGTCTTTAAATAACCATATTTGAGCCTCTTTTAAAAATTACTTATCTTTAAAAAAAATAAAAATTTATCAATGAGAAAATCGTTTATCATCCTTTTTGCGTTTGTCATTTCGCAGTTTCAGGCGCAGCAAAACGCCTATTACCAGCAAGCTGCACAATATAAAATGGATATCGACGTCAATGCAGAAAAATTTACCTACAAGGGTAATCAGACTTTAAATTATTCTAACAATTCGCCAGACGAGCTCAATGTTGTTTATTTCCATTTGTATTGGAATGCTTTTAAGCCAAACTCAATGATGGATCAGAGAGTTGCCGGACAGGGAAAAAATGGAGATTCTAGATTGCAGAAAGATGGTATTTCAAGATTGGCATCGATTCCGAAAAATGAAGAAGGCGCACAAAACATTCACTGGATCAAGCAAAATGGAAAAGAACTGAAATATGAAATTCAGGAAACCGTAATGAAGGTTTATTTAAATGAAGCCATCAAGCCTAATTCAAAAACTACATTTACAATGGAGTGGGATGCGGTAATTCCGCAACAAATCAGACGTAGTGGAAGAAACAATAAGGAAGGTGTCGATATGACGATGACGCAATGGTATCCTAAAATTGCAGAATACGATTACGATGGATGGGCAACTTTCGACTATGTGGGAAGAGAATTTCATTCGCCGTTTGCAGATTTTGATGTAACGATAAAAATCAATAAAGATTATGTTCTAGGTGCCGGAGGAACGCTTTTAAATCCAAAAGAAGTAAAAGGTTATGATGCTTCTGCAAAAGTAAAAGCCGATAAAAATATTGCAACCTGGAAATGGACTGCCAAAAATATGTTGGATTTCGCTTGGGCTGCAGATAAAGATTATTCAGTAGAGAGTTTCGATGTTCCTCAAGGTCCGAAAGTGTATTTTGTATATCTGAAGAATGATAAAACTAAAGCTTGGGGAGAAGCGAAACCTTACATTACAAAATATTTCCAGATTATGAATTCTAAATTTGGGAAATATGCCTATCCTTCTTACGCTTTCATACAAGGAGGTGACGGTGGAATGGAATACGGGATGTGTACCATGATTTTGGGCGAAGCAAAAAGTTTGGAAGATTTGATGGGATTGATGGTTCACGAAGGTTCTCACTCTTGGTATCAGCAAATATTGGCGACCAACGAGCCTACAAGACCTTGGATGGATGAAGGTTTTACGAGTTATGCCGAAAGTTTGGTGATGCATGAGCTGTTTCCGCCAAAAGATAACAGACCGAATGCTTTCGTTGAAAAAATTGACGCTTACAGAAAGATTGTTAAAAAAGGAATTGAAGAACCTGCCGTATGGTTGGGTGATCATCACGATAACGGAACAGCGTATAGTTTTGCAACTTATGTGAAAGGTGAATTGTATCTGGTGCAGTTGGGTTACATCGTAGGAGAAGAGAATTTAGCCAAAATTATGATTGAATATTTCAACGAATGGAATATGAAACATCCTACAGATAGAGATTTTCTACACATTGCACAAAAAATTTCGGGGATGGATCTGAAGTGGTTTCACCATTATTGGATCAACACCATCAAAACAATTGACTACGGAATTAAAGATGTACAATATGGAGACAAGTCAACAACGGTAACTTTAGTTAATAACAGCCAAGTTCCTATGCCTATTGACTTCTCTGTAGTTACTTCAGATAATAAATTGATTAATTATCATATTCCGTTGAATATGACGCACACTTGGAAAACCAAAGATGCATTCGGAGAATTTACGACTTTAAAATATTGGCCGTGGACACAGAAAGAATATACTTTGACAATTCCATACAGTAAATCTCAATTGAGCGTGTTAGGAATAGATTTCAGCAAAAGAATGGCTGATGTGAATCCCGAAGACAATTTTGTTGAAGTGAAATAGTTTTTAGTTTAAATAAATAATAATCCCTGAAGAGTTTTCTTTGGGGATTTTGTTTTGATAATGATTTTTTAAGTTGTTTTAAAGTTTAGGTTTTTCGAATGTTTGTATATTGATGAAAATTTAATTGATGAAAAATTTGATATTATTAGGCTTAACGCTTTTATCGATTCAAATTTTCTCACAGCAAATGGAGAGAAAGGATTGTGAAAGATATTTCAAACAGACAGGTTTAAAATATTTAGAATGTATTTATTTGTATGAGAAGTTAGATTCAGAAGATAAGATTTATCAAGTCTATAAATGGTCAGCATTTGGAAGGATGATTTTTACGAATATTGAAAAAAGAAAACCAGGGTATTTTTTAATTTCTCATGAAATTGCCCAGCCCATTTATAATGAAAAAACTGATGAGTTTGATTATCCAATTACCGTATGTCAAAATAGAAAACTTACCAAAAAAGAGTCTGTCGATTTCGAAAATATTATAAATAAATATAAGTTTTGGGAAAAACAAACTTATGAATTGGATCCTGTGTGTAGTGATGGTCATGGGATTGTTTTTCAAGCACTTTGTAATGGTAAATTTAGAAATTATTCTAATGGCAATTGTGCTCCTTCAGATGAATATTTGAATACGATGTATGATGAGATTAAAAAAGTTTTAAAATTGTAATTAATAAAGTAATGATGAAAACCTATACTTATTCTATTTGTCATCCTGACAAAAAAGAAATTGAATATAAAAAAGAAATACTTTCTTCAAAAAATGTTTTAGAAATCGCCCAAAATTATCAATGGATGGAACTGTTGGAATTCTCAGATAGCCTAGGTAAGGAATCGGTTTATTATAACCCATCATTAGATTTTACCTGTGTTCAGGATGGGAAATCTTTTGGTTTAACGTCTGAATATAATAAAGATAAGAAACTCGAATTCTCTTTATGGTACAACAGACCTAAAAATGTGAAAATCTTATTTGGTCTCTTAGGAAGCAAAGATAGAATGGTTCTTGATGACATTTGGTCAATTGATTTTCAGACTGCATTGCAATATCTTGAGTGTTTTGTTAATGGAAATCATGAAAAAATTGAAAATCTTTTTCTTAAATCTTAATTTAGAAATTTGAGAATTATTGATTATTCCCATATTCAGTGATAAATTCTGTAACATTTTTAAACTTTTCTTTACTAATATTTAAAAAGTAAACTATGTTTAAAAGATTTTTAAAGCTGGAGTGGAAGAGTTTTTTTCGGGGATCTTCGGTCGGGCTGAATCTTGCCATGAAGATTTTCAAAGCTATCGGGATTTGTTTCTTCGTTTTATGGCTCGGAATGATGTCTTTCATTGCCTATTATTACGTACAGGAAGAAATGAAGCAGGATTCGCTAAAAGTAATTTCCCGTTTTTTGATTATAGGCTGGTTGGTTGATTTGGTGTTTAAATATATGCTTCAACAGATTCCGACGCAGAATATTAAACCTTTTCTTACTTTGAATATTCCCAAAAAGGTTGTTGTTAATTATACTTTAATTAAAACATTTCTCACGCCGCTGAGTTGGTTTAATTCAATATTCCTCGTAACTTTCTGTGGGATTTTAGCATTCAACGGATATGGTTTTCTTGGGATTTTCACTTGGTTTATAGGGCTTTCATCTTTGTTTTACCTCAATAATTTTCTCAATCTCTTATTTAATGATAAAGAAAACATTGCCATTGGTGTAGGAATCGTTATTGCAGCTTTTTCGGCTTTAAATTATTACGAAATCGTTCCGGTTTTATCCTATTCGGAAAGTGTTTTTTACAGCTTTTATGAAAAACCGTATTTTGCACTGATTCCTGTTTTGTTGTTTATTATTCTTTGGAAAATTACTTTCAACTACATCCGAAAAAGTTTTTATCTCGATGAAGGTCTGGAAGGGAAAAAAGAAATTGGGAAAACAGAAAATATCGCCTTCCTTAATAAATACGGAGCTATTGGAACTTTTATCAATAACGACATCAAGATGCTGAAGCGTAATAAAGTCACTAAAGGTGTTCTTATCGGAAGTTTTATGTTTCTGTTTTATGGTTTGCTGATGTTTGCCAATGATATGTACAGTGGTCCTGCATGGATGATGTTTATGGGGCTTTTTGTAACGGGAGGGTTTCAGTTTACTTTCGGACAGAGGGTTCCAGCTTTCGACAGTGCTTATTATCCTTTGATGATGACCCAAAATGTTCCTTACAAAGAATATCTCAAAGCGAAATGGTGGTTGATGAATATTGTAACGGCTATTTCTATCGTTCTGGCTTTGTTTTATGCGTATTTCGGATGGAATATTTATTTCGCCTTTTTCGCAGCCGGATTATACAATATTGGTGTTAATTCTCAGTTAACGCTCTTGTCGGGAGCTTATAATAAAAATCTTATTGACCTTAATTCAAAAGAAAAAAGAATCGGACAAAAAAATACAATCACTTTTAAGGCATTTATTTTAATGGTTCCTAAAATGCTTTTACCAATGGCTGTTTTTTATGCGATGAATTATTTTTACGGGATTTCTGCAGCGGTCATTTCTATCGGAATCTTAGGTCTTATTGGTTTTATTTTCCGTGAAAGAATCTTTGACATCATCATTAAAAAATATAAAACCGAAAAATACAGCACTCTGGAAGCTTTTAAAAAAGATTGATTTTAAAAGAGCCAAGGTAAAAGTAAAAAGAACCAAGTGAAAAACATTAATTAAATATAGAACTTGGTCGACCTCGAAGAGGTCAAACAAAAATAGCCGTGGGTGAAACCCATGGAAATTAAATTATCGTCCAACATAGCATTTGCCACCCAATATCAAACACCCAACAACATGATTACAATACAAAATTTAAAGAAAACATACGGTACTGCAACCGTTCTTAACATAGAAAATTTAGAAATTACCAAAGGCGAAACGTTCGGTTTGGTAGGAAACAACGGTGCCGGAAAAACAACCCTTTTCAGCTTAATGCTCGATTTGATACAGCCAACAACAGGCTTTGTAAGCGTTGAAGGAATTAAAGTCAACGAATCTGAGGCGTGGAAAAATAAAGTTTCTGCATTTATAGACGAAACTTTTCTGATTGGATATCTTACTCCCGAAGAATATTTCTATTTTATTGGCGAGCTAAGAGGGCAGAATAAAGCTTCGGTAGATGAATTCTTGAAGCAGTTTCATGATTTATTTAATGGTGAAATTATAAACTCCGGAAAATACGTTCGTGACCTTTCAAAAGGAAATCAGAAGAAAGTAGGGATTATCGGGGCGTTAATCGGGAAACCGGATATTATTATTCTCGATGAGCCGTTTGCTAATCTTGACCCTTCAACGCAAATTAAATTAAAGAATATGATCCGTGATTTTGCCAAAGAAAACGGAGTGACATTCTTGATTTCGAGTCACGATCTTGCACATACTACAGAAGTTTGTAACAGAATTGTTGTTGTCAATAAAGGAGTCGTGGTACAGGATATCCAAACAAACCCTGAGACTTTGCATATTCTTGAAAAATATTTTGCCGATCAGGTGAGCTCAGGAAAACAGGAGGTTATTTCTGAGGAAATTTCAATTTAATAAATATCAGACATCACAGGTTTTTAAAATCTGTGATATTTTTTTTAGTTCATTTTCAGTAGGTTATGATAATTTAAATAAAAAAATAAAATTTTCTGTAACCATTTTAAATTTTCACTGTCTTTACTATAGAAACAGAATAAACCATGAAGCTTTTGTTTAATAATAAAAAAGATGATTTCCTGAGCCGCCTCAAAAGGGAGGATCCGGCTGCGCAAAAAATCTTTTATGATCAGAGTATAAAGAAATTTCTGAGTGTAGCCAAAAGCTACGTCAGCGATTTGTATCAGGCAGAAGATTGTGTGATTAAAGCATTTTGTAAGATTTTTAAACATATCGAAAGCTTTCGTGGTGAAGGGAACTTTGAAGGATGGGCGAGAAAAATTGTGGTCAACGAATGTCTTAATTTTATTAAAAGCCGCAAAACAGTTTTTTATCTAGACGATGTTCACGCTTCTGTTTTGGAAGATTTGCATGAGGAGGCGATAGATTTTGATTTTAATGCTCAGGAACTTTTAGATCAGCTTCCGGATGCGTACAGAATGGTTTTCAACCTTTATGTGATTGAAGAATATTCGCATCAGGAAATTGCAGATACACTGAATATTTCTTTAGCAGTAAGCAAAACGCAACTCTTCAGAGCAAAAGAAAAATTGAGAAAGATTTACTTTCAACAACAAAAAAAACTGAAAAATGAACACGTCTAAAAATAATCTAGAATATCAAATCAAAAAGCAAATCGATGAGCGAGAAGTAAGTCCTTCTAGAGATTTGTGGTCAGAAATTCAGGCTCAAACCGAAAATACTCGTTCAAAAAAATCTAACCTCAACTGGGTTTTGCTTGCCGCATGTTTTGTTTTGGTATTTGGCTTGGGAGCAGTTTTGTTTTTTAATAATGAAACGGAACCAAAAGTACAGGTTGCAGAAACGGTTAAAGCCCCTTCTTTGAAAGAAGAAAACTCAATAAAGCCTGAAACCATCAATTCACAGGAAATAATCATCAAAGAAACTCAAGGAAAATTGACTCAGATGAATAATATTTCTTCAGAAGTAAAAGGAGAAAATGCAATTACAATAAAGCATAATCTTCCATTAATTAAAGAAAATCCTTCCGTAATTGCTTCTCAGATAACGCTTAATCAGGCAACGAAAATCATTGCGAAATCCGACTCTGTACAAATTCAGAAGAAAAAAAGATATGTCGACCCTTCAACGCTTCTTTTCTCGGTAGAACATAAGGATGTTATCGATAAATCGAAGGAAGGAAGTAATGTTGCGACCATCGATCTCAATACAAAATAATCCAATTTAAAAACTAAAAAAAATTAATAATATGATTAAGAAATTTATCATCACAGGAATGTTGTGCCTTGTTGTAACCTCTATCAACGCACAAAGAAAAACATTAAGTTTAAATCTTCAGCCAAAAGAAGATACTACGGTAAGCCCGATTGTAAAGGAAAAAGTAGAAGAGTATGCTGCGAAAATCAATACCATTATTCAGGAAGAAAAGAAACTGATGGAAAGTGAGTTGTTGGTTCTTCAGGCTAAAAATTTAGACAAAACAGAATTCGATAAGCAAAAAGCTCAGGTTGCAGATACTTATTCTGAAAAAATAGATCAAAGAATCGAAGCTTTAGGATTTGATCTGGATACTGTAATTCAGAAACAGGTAAGATATTCTCTTTTGAATTCTGATGTCGCTTCTAATGAAGAATTGAAACAGAAATTGATGAAGAAGTTTCGTGCGACAAAAGATTTTTCAGGATACTTTTCTTACGGAATTATGACGTTGACGAATGACAAACCAGATAACGATTTAGATAAAAATTTAGGATACGCTAATAATCTTGAATTTGGACTAAAGTTTAATTATCAGTTTAGCAGAACGAGTCCATGGGGATTTATTTCGGGGTTAGGGTTCTCTTGGAGAACAGTTCGTGCTGACAATAATATGGTTTTCGCAAAACAAAATGGAGACGTTTCATTGGCTAAATTTGAAGGAAGTCTGGATAAAAGCAAATTGAGAACAGGATATCTAATGGTTCCAATTGGTTTCCAGTATAATTTTTCTAAATTGAAAAACGCAGGAATGGATATTCAATACAGACCATATTCTGACGGTTTCAGAGTGGGAGCTAACGTTTATGGCGGAATTAAAATGTCAACCAATAATATCGTGAAAGGAGATGACCAAAATACCAGGGATCGATCAAACTATCAGGTAAATCCTTTTGTTTACGGAGCTCAGTTTACACTGTCTTACGATAATGTGAGTGTGTTTGTTAAAAAAGATTTCAGTAATTTCTTCAAAGGTTCTTACTTTGAAAATGATAAAGCTTTGGTCTTTGGGGTAGCTTTGGGATGGTAATTTAATTTTTAATAATGAAAAAGTTTTTAGGACTGATTTTTATTTTCTGTTTAGCTGTAAACAGTAATGCACAAAAATTAAAGACATCGCAGGATAGTACAAAAGTATTTTATGATAAGATTTTTAAATCTTTAGAGATTGCTTATTTGTACAAAAAAGATTTCGACTGGAAAAAATTGAAGGCAGAAACATTTCAAAACCTTGAAAAGACAAAAGATTTTAAAAACTCTTTATCTGAGGTGAAAGTTTTGCTTGATAAAATTGGAGCAGATCATTCTAATGTAATTTACAAGGGAGAAAGCTATGGTTCTAAAGTAAACATTTCTTGGGAGAATTTCAGCGACCAGTGGATGAAAAAGTTTAAAGCTAAGCCTGAATTCGAAGCAAAAATCTTAGATGGAAAATATGGTTATATATTAATGCCAAGTATTCCAACCGATGATTTTAGTCCTGAAAATATACGTAAAATAGCTCAGCCTTTGTATGATAGAATTGCCGAACTAAAAACTAAAAATAAACCTGAAGGATGGATTGTAGACCTTCGTTTTAATACCGGTGGAAATGCTACACCCATGTTATTGGCTTTATATGATTTGTTAGGAGATAATTTGCTGTGGGGAACGCTTGATGGAAATAAAAAATGGGTCAATTCTACCAAATTAAATAAAGGTGTTTATGATCAGGGCGAAAGAAAGTCGTCTTCTATAAAACCAACCGGAGAACTTATGGATAAAGCCAATGTGGCAGTAATTTTAGGTGGGCTGACAGCAAGCTCGGGAGAGGTAACCGCTTTGGCATTTAAAGGAAGACCCAATACTATTTTTATTGGCGAAAACACTTTAGGTAAAACAACGTCTAATATGGTGGTCAATCTTCCCTTTGATGCCATTATGCCCCTCAGTACTGGCTTCGATTGTGATAGAAATGGAAACTATTACAAGCAAATTACTCCAGATGTTGCGATTTCAAAACAGGATAATTTCGATGATTTGCTACAAGACAAAAACATTCAGGAAGCAATACAGTTTTTAACCAACAATAAAACATGATAAAATAACAGACATTTCAATTTGGTATAATAATTGATTAATTAAATTAACATTCACATTAACAAACAAGATGCTCCGGATATTTTTCTTCGGAGTGTCTTGTTTTTATAGGGTTTAAGGCTTATTCAGGAATTCAATTTTAACCTTGCGAAATATGATTTTTCAGTTTGCCCAATATTCACTAGAGACAGAATAACCACTTTTTTTGAAGGCTTTTAAAAGTTTTATTTTAAATTTTTCATTATCTTTTTTCCTGTAGAAAAATGGGAAGAAAAAATAGAGGATAGTAATATATTCAAAAACCAAGGTATTTTTATTTTTCTATATGAAATGGTTCGGTAATGATTACTTTTCTGTCAGACGATTTTTTTTCTATTGCCATTTCTTCTTTCAGTTCAGCATTCAGAATTCTTACAATTTTTTGTTGCTGAGCCTATGAAAAAAAACAAAAGCCCGTAAGAAAAATTACGAGCAATTGTTTGTTAAATATTTTTGTTGGAAAATTCATTCTGAGTTCTTGCAATATTTAATCACCTATTTTAAAGTTTTAAAATACGAAATTTAAATCATCAACAAGCAACTCCTTATTTCATGCTTCCCACCATGTCTTCAGGTTTCACCCACTCATCAAACTGTTCGGAAGTTACAAACCCAAGATTGATAGCTTCTTCTTTTAGTGTCGTTCCGTTTTTGTGAGCTGTTTTTGCAATTTTTGCGGCATTTTCATAACCGATATGAGTGTTCAAAGCAGTGACGAGCATCAAAGATTTATCAACTAATTCTTTAATTCTTTCATGATTTGGCTCAATTCCAACAGCGCAATGGTCATTAAATGAAATACATGCATCAGCAATTAATTGTGCAGACTGCAAGAAATTAAATGCCATTACTGGTTTGAAAACATTCAGCTCATAATTTCCCTGAGTTCCTGCGAAAGAAATCGTAGTATCATTTCCTAAAACTTGTGCACAAACCATTGTTAATGCTTCGTTTTGGGTAGGATTTACTTTTCCAGGCATAATTGAAGAACCGGGCTCATTTTCCGGAATATGAATTTCTCCAATTCCCGAACGAGGCCCAGAAGCCATTAGTCTTATATCTTGCGCAATTTTATATAAAGAAACTGCCAGTTGTTTTAATGCGCCATGAGATTCTACAATAGCATCATGAGCTGCCAAAGCTTCAAATTTATTTTCAGCAGTTACAAAAGGAAGATTAGTGAATTTTGCAATGTATTCAGCTACTTTTACATCATATCCTTTTGGAGTATTTAAGCCTGTACCTACTGCTGTTCCTCCCAAAGCAAGCTCAGAAAGATGAGGTAAGGTGTTTTTTAAAGCTTTAATGCCATAATTCAATTGAGCAACATATCCTGAAAATTCTTGTCCTAAAGTGAGTGGAGTAGCGTCCATTAAATGCGTTCTTCCGATTTTTACGATGTCTTTAAAAGCAACGGCCTTCTCGTTCAACGTATTTTTTAGTTTCTCAACTGCGGGAATGGTTACCTCAACCACTTTTTTGTAAGCTGCAATGTGCATTGCGGTAGGATAGGTGTCGTTGGATGATTGAGATTTATTCACATCATCATTAGGATGGACTTCTGATTTATCGCCTAAAGTTCCGCCATTATTTACATGAGCTCTGTTTGATACGACTTCATTCACGTTCATATTCGATTGTGTTCCGGAGCCTGTTTGCCAAATAACCAAAGGAAATTGGTCATTTAGTTTTCCTTCTAAGATTTCATCGCAAACTTTAGCAATCATATCTCTTTTTGAAGCAGGAAGAACTCCCAAATCGGTGTTGGTAAATGCTGCCGCCTTTTTTAAATAAGCAAACGCTTCGATAATTTCGTGGGGCATAGAACTTTCTGGTCCGATTTTGAAATTATTTCTTGAGCGCTCTGTCTGTGCGCCCCAAAATTTGTCTGCAGGAACCTGCACTTCACCCATGGTGTCTTTTTCTATTCTGTAATTCATTGTGATTGAAATTTTTGCTTAGTTTAAAATTAAACCACAAAAGGCAAAAAATTAACACTTTAGTTATTTATAAGCTTCAATTGTTTGAAAATAGAAGTTCACTTAAGATGAAAATCAAAGATTTTGCTTAATTTTTGAGCATTAGCAAACCTCGAAGAGATTTCAAAAACTAATGTGTTCTTGTAAAGCATTATTTATTAAACTAAAAAATAACTAATGTGTTAAAAAAACTTTTGTGGTTTGAAAGTTTTTATAAAGTTAAACAATGCTTAAAAACCTCGCAATTTATAATCATTATAAATACAAGCATAAGTCGCTGATTTTGCTCATGCTTTTTTTCGTAAGCCGTATTTTTGCACAGAAATAGAAAGTATAATGGATTTTAAATATCAAGATCCGTATCCAATTTTGAAAGACGATACGGTGTACAAAAAGTTGACCTCAGACTACGTGAAGGTTGAAAAGCATGGTGAAAGAGAAGTTTTAACAATCGATCCTAAAGGATTGGAGTTGTTGGCTGAAGAAGCGATGGCAGATGTTTCTTTCATGCTTCGTTCTTCACATTTAGAAAGTTTAAAAAGAATTATTGACGATCCTGAAGCAACTGATAACGACAGATTCGTTGCTTATAATTTATTACAAAACGCTGCTGTTGCGGTAGAAGGGGCTTTACCTTCTTGCCAAGATACAGGAACTGCGATTGTAATGGGTAAAAAAGGGGAAAATGTTTACACCGGAGTTGAAGATGGAGAATATTTAAGCAAAGGAATTTACAATACGTATCAAAAAAGAAACCTAAGATATTCTCAGGTGGTTCCTTTAACGATGTTTGATGAGAAAAATTCGGGTTCTAATCTTCCGGCACAAATTGATATTTATGCTAAAAAAGGAAATTATTACGAGTTTTTATTCTTAACAAAAGGAGGAGGTTCTGCTAACAAAACATTCTTGTATCAAAAAACAAAATCTTTATTGAACGAAAAATCTCTTGAAGCTTTTGTGAAAGAGAGAATTTCAGATTTAGGAACTGCTGCTTGTCCGCCTTATCACTTGGCGTTGGTCATCGGTGGAACTTCTGCGGAAGCAAATTTAGCTGCAGTAAAAAAAGCTTCTGCTAAATATTACGACAATCTTCCGACTGAAGGAAATGAAGCAGGACAGGCTTTCAGAGATTTGGAATGGGAAGCTAAAGTTCAGAAAATTTGCCAGGAAAGTGCAATCGGAGCTCAGTTTGGAGGGAAATATTTAACACACGACGTTAGAGTAATCAGATTACCTCGTCACGCAGCTTCTTGTCCTGTTGGAATGGGAGTTTCTTGTTCGGCAGATAGAAATATCAAAGGTAAAATTACCAAAGAAGGTATTTTCTTGGAGCAACTAGAAGAAGATCCTAAAAGATTTTTACCTGCAACGCCACCACATTTGGAAGAAGCTGTTGAGATTAATTTGAATAAGCCAATGCCTGAGATTTTGGCTGAGCTTTCAAAATATCCAATCAAAACACGATTAAAACTAAACGGGACTTTAATTGTTGCAAGAGATATTGCTCACGCAAAAATCAAAGAATTATTGGATGCGGGACAGCCAATGCCTGAATATTTTAAAAATCACCCAATTTATTACGCAGGACCAGCAAAAACACCGGAAGGAATGGCTTCAGGAAGTTTCGGGCCTACAACGGCGGGAAGAATGGATGTTTATGTTGACGAATTCCAAAGCCATGGCGGAAGCATGGTGATGTTGGCAAAAGGAAACAGAACGGCAGATGTGACCAATGCTTGTAACAAATACGGAGGTTTCTACATCGGTTCGATTGGTGGGCCTGCTGCAATTTTGGCAAAAGATAATATTTTGTCTGTTGAGGTCGTAGATTTCCCAGAATTAGGAATGGAAGCGGTAAGAAAAATTGAAGTAAAAGATTTCCCGGCATTTATCATTACCGATGATAAAGGAAATGATTTCTTTGCCAATCTTGCTCATTAAAGTATAAAAACGATGAATAGATGATAGATAAATAGATCATAGAGAAGCATCTATCATCTATTCATCTATTATCTAAGCGTCTGAATTTAGTTTAAAATAAAAATAAATAATAAAAATAGGTTGTATATCTTTTGGAACAAAAGAAAAAAGTCCTATTTTTGCTTAAAATTTAAGAAAAATGATGTTATCAGCATTTTGGCCGTTTTACCAATTCCTTTGGACAATCTATTTTATTTGTATGTTTCTTGTAGGATTCTGGTGTATCTTAATGTTTTTCGGTTTTATTATTCCTTTGTGGTTAACTGAAGGTTTGAAAGAATACTTTGGGAAAGTGAAACCTTTTGATCCAGAAGAGATCAGAAGTAAATTGCTTAGTGAGCAAGAAGGTGTTGAAGTAATCTTCAGCCAGCCTAAAGGTCACGGTCCTTTCATCCACGATAGCCACGGGCACAATCACGGACATCATTAATTGATTGTCATTGCTTTCTCACATGAATTCTGAGAAAGTAATATCAAAGCAAAACAACATATACAAAACCACTAATTTATTTTAGTGGTTTTATTTTTTTTACCCTAATCTGAGCTTTTCAGGAGAGACTCCAAACTTTTTCTTAAAAGCACGGGTGAAGTTCTGTACGTATTCATAGCCGCATTCTATGGCAATTTCTTTAATCATGATTTGTTTGTTGATAATCATTTTTTTAGCTTTCAGCATTCTGAGTTCTGAAATATAATCTACTATTGTGGTTTGATAATGTTCTTTAAACTCCTTTCTCAGCTTATTTTGATTAATGCCTATTATTTTAGATATTTCTTCTATTTTCAGATTCTTATGATAGTTTTCATCTAAAAATTTCTTGATGGTTTCTGGAGTTTTAGATAAATCTTCTTCAATATCTTTTTCATTAAACTGCTCAAAAATCAGGATTAAAAGCTTGATAATTTTGGCTTCAATAAAGAGTTTCTGCATCACTCCTTTTTTAGAATATCCTGAAATCTCCTTTAAAATCATGTGCATTTCTACCGTCATATTGGGTGGAGTCTGTTTATGAAGGAAAATAAAGTTATTGTTCTTCATATTGTCCAGAATTTCTGCACTTTCTGAATTAGACTGAGGGTCAATTAAATCAAAAACATATTGATAATTGACCTGTATCTGAAGGTATTTTAAAACTTCCTGATTTTCTGTCCACAATTCAGCTCTATTTTCTGCGGAAGAATAATGGAGGATGTATTGATTTTTGTTGAATTTAAATTGAGTTCCACAATCTGAAGCTCTCAAATTAATGTTCGGGCTCAATAAAAACAACATATTAAAACTAGATTCTCCTTCAATAAACTGCGATTTTAAATAGTTTCCCATTGTCGCATCTTCATTAAAAACCACTTTAATGTCCTCAGATTGAAATAGTAAGCCTCTTTTCGTCTGTTTCATTGTGCGAAGTGTTTTTGTTTCCATAATAGTTTAAGAGAAGCCTACATCCGATAAGTGAAAATTTGAAAATGATAACTAGGGATTCAGGATGTAAACTACTTTTGTGCAAAATTAGATTAAATTTAGAATAAATAAAAATAATATCTATTATGTTTAAAAATTTATATACTTTGGTCACAAAAGTCAGCTTAAGTGCTTTTGTGCTATCGATTGCAGGAAGCAATTTTATAAATGCCCAGCAGTGGCAAAATGTAGGCAATACATCAATACTATCTGCTAGCGGAAGTGGATTTAATGATTTTGTAATAGATAATGCAGGAAATTATTATGTTTCTTACTACGATCTTTCTGTTGATAAAGGTTCGGTACAAAAACTCAACGGAGCTTCATGGTCTTATCTAGGAGGTTCGGCTGGAGTTACTGATGATTATGCTAATCACAATTCTTTATCCGTGGCACCCGATGGGAGTGTTTATCACTTAAGTAAAGGTGATAATATGGATGTCAATAAATTCTCTTCGGCTGCGTGGTCTTCTTTGGCTTCTATTCCTACGAGTGGTTTTGCAGGATATCCATCTTCAGCGGTTTCAGCAGATAATATTTTATATACGTATGTTCAGGGTACCGTAAGACGTTTTGTAAATGGTGCATGGCAACAAATAGGAGCTAATGTGGTTTCTGGGGTAGTATACCATGGGAAAATTAAACTTGGAACTAATGGTAAAGTCTATGTTTGCCAGATTTCCAATGGGGTGGTAAGTGTTTATGAAAATACATTGACGGCTTCATCTACTGCAACTTGGACATTGGTGGGAGGTGCTTCTTTGGGAAGTGCTTTTACTGAAAGTGTTTATGCTACCTTAGATTTTACAATAGGGACTGATAATAGTTTGTATGTGGTGTATGGTAAAACATTAAATAATCCAAATAATCCTAACAGCTTACTCAGAAAAATTAATGTAAAGAAATTTGATGGTACTAGTTGGACGCAATTAGGAGACGAAAATTTTGGTGTAGGTGAAAGCAATCTAGATTTTTCAATAGCTGTTACTTCACAAGGAAAACCGTTTGTTGCTGCAAGCAGTTGGTATGAAAATGAAGGTAAAAATACGGTGTATGAAATCAATTCAACAACTAATACATGGAGTCCATTTGGAGGAAATTATGTATCTGACGGTGCTACACACTATAATGATTTAGAATTTGATGCAAACACCAATAGTTTGGTTTTAGCTTATTCTCTAGATGATTATTTTTCTCAAGGAATTACTGAAGGAACTGTTGTGAAAAAGTTTACTTTACAGGTACAGCCTTCATGCAATAATACAGACCCAGGAAACAATTCTGGAGATTTAGGCTGTGTAACATTTAATTACAGAGGGCAATCGGTTACATACACAACCGTAAGAGGAACAGATGGTAAAATCTGGCTTCAGCAAAACCTTGGAAGCACGAAGATAGCAGAATCACTTACAGATTCTGATGCTTATGGAGACCTTTTCCAGTGGGGAAGATGGGATGATGGTCATCAGCTTAGAAACTCTACATTATCTGCAACGGCTCCTTCATCTAATAATCCAGCTGGCTTAAATGGTGGAAATGCAACATTCTATTCTGCAGGTTATAATTCCTCATCAAACTTTTGGTCAGGAGGAACTGATTCTGATACCTGGACTGCAGAAAACGCTTCAGCTGCAACAGCTACAAAAGGAGCAGACCCTTGTAAAGCAATTGGTTTAGACTGGAGACTTCCAACGGTTGGAGAAATTGATGCTGCGATGGCTGCTGAAAATATTTCGGAATATAATTCGGCACTTTCAAGCCATTTAAAATTAATTCCAGCAGGAATGAAAGATTATAATGGTATTTACTCTCCAGGAACAAGACTTTATCTTTGGTCGTCATCTGCATCACCATATACTGGTTCTGGCCAGCATTTGTATATCAGTGGATTCTCAACTTTATCAAACAGTGCTAGTAGAGATGCAGGAATGTCTGTAAGATGTATAAAAGAGGTTGCTACAGGCTTAGGAACTACAGAGATTAAAAAAATCAGCGTAGGAGTTTATCCTAATCCTACGAATGGTATTTTAAATATTAAAACAGATTCTGAAATCAATACTGTAAGCGTAACCAATGTTGTGGGACAAAGATTAAATATTAAGTATTCTAATCATCAAATTAATATGCAAGACTTACCAAGCGGAGTCTATATTGTAGAAATGACACTAAAAAACGGGCAAAAAATTTCTAAGAAAGTCATTAAAAACTAACATTCATTTTAATATTTTATTTGTGTTTAGGCGACAATTTCATCGTGAAACTGTCGCCTAATGCTTTTATATTCAGATCAATGACAAGCATCATGTTTCATATGATAACAAAAAAATTGGAAATGATAACTCTTTGGTTGTTTTCAAGACTAATTTTGCCGAAAATTCTAGAATAATTTAGAATAAATAAAAATAGAATTATTTATGTTTAAAAATTTACAATCAAAAGCGAAGCAAATTGGAGCCGGAATCGGTATCCTTTCGATAGCAGTAAGCACATTAAATGCTCAACAATGGGTAGATGTGGGTTCTACAGGAAGCATTTCTGCAGGAACAAGCAGTTATAATAATCTTGCCATTGATGCGCAGGGAAATTATTATGTTTCTTACTATGATGTTTCTGTTCAGAAAGGTTCTGTACAAAAGTTTAACGGAATATCATGGTCATATGTGGGTGGTAGTGCAGGAATTACGACTTCTACAGCGACTTACAATTCTCTTTCTTTAGATACTTCAGGAAATGTATATTATACCAATCAATGGGGGTATCCAAACGCAGGGATGGAAGTAAGAAAGTTTGACGGTACTTCTTGGAGTTTGTTACCACTAGCTTTTACCGATACTACAAATTATCAGGCATCTGCTATAGCACCCAATAATACTCCTTATGTTTACGGATCTGTGGGATCTGGAACTGTAAAAAGATTGGTAAACGGAGCTTGGGAACAAGTTGGTCCTACAAATATTGCTGGAGGAAATCCTACACACGCAGAAATGGTAATGGGCACAAACGGAAAAGTATATGTTTGCCACATTGCATCTGGAGTGAAAGTTTTTGAAAATAGCTTAACGGCTTCTGCAACTGACGCGTGGACTTTAGTGGGCGGAGCTTCAGTGGGGAGAGCATTTACAGAGGGGGCAAACGCAACTTCAGATATTGCAATAGGCTCAGACAATACGTTGTATGTTGTTTACTCTTCTACATCGGCTAATAACAGAAGGCTGAATGTGAAAAAATTTAACGGAACCACTTGGGAACAGATTGGCAATGCCGATTTTGGAATTTCAAATGATTTGTATAATGTTTCTATTGCGGTAACTCCTTCAGGTAAACTTTACACTGTAGCAAGCGGATGGTCTGTAAACGGGGGTAAAAATACCGTTTATGAATTTGATGCTACTACAAATACATGGGCTAATTTTGGTGGAGATTTTGTTTCAGATGGTACTGCGTTATATAATGATTTACAGTATGATGCTGTAAATAACACATTGGTTCTTACCTATTCTCAGAGCGGAGTAAGAGTAAAGAAAATTCAGTTACCCAATACAACTCCAGCTTGTAACAATGCTGACCCAGGAACCAATCCCGGAGATACAGGTTGTGTAACTTTTAATTATCAAGGTCACCAGGTCACCTATACAACCGTAAGAGGTGCAGACGGTAAAGTTTGGCTTCAGCAAAATTTAGGAAGTAGACAAGTAGCGACTTCTATGGCAGATGTCGAGTCTTACGGAGATCTTTTCCAGTGGGGAAGATGGGATGATGGTCACCAAAACAGAAATTCATCAATGGCTAATGTTCCTTCACCAAATACTCCTATGGGTTTGAATAGCTCAGGTTCGTTCATTCTTGGATCATGGTGGGGCGGAAATGATCTTAGTGATCAATGGACAGCGACTCCTAATTCTTTTAGCTCAACCAACGGGGCAGACCCTTGTAAAGCAGTAGGACAGGATTGGAAGATGCCATCGCAGGCAGACTGGACTGCTACTAAAAACGCAGAAGGAATAAATAATCCTGCAACTGCATACGCCAGTAAGCTTAAACTTCCAGCCGGAGGTAACCGATCTTTTATAGATGGTGCTTTTGAATTTACGGGGCAAAGAGGTTATTTCTGGAGCTCTACGACAACCGGAATAGGAGCTAAATACTTTTATGTAGGTACTACTATTGGAAATCCTTCAGCTGGTAGCTCAAGAGGGCAAGGTCAATCTGTAAGATGTATAAAAGATGTTACTACAGGTTTAGGAACTTCAGATATTAGAAAAATTGCTGTAGGAATCTATCCAAACCCAACTAATGGAATTTTAAATATTAAAACAGATTCTGATATTGATAAAGTAAATGTTACCAATATTGTAGGGCAAAAAATGAATATTCAGTTTTCAAATAATACAATCAATATGCAAGAACTTCAGAAAGGAGTTTATATTGTTGAATTACAATTGAAAAACGGACAAATAATTTCTAAAAAAGTGATTAAAAATTAATGCTTTTTAGGATTTATATCGTTTCAAAGAAAAGGCTTAGATTGTACAATCTAAGCCTTTTTTTTACGCCAACATTTAGGCTAAATATTTTATTGAAAACTTTTACATAAACTGCTCCAATACTTGTGTCAATCGGTTTACATCGTGTACACCGCTTTCTTTATATAATAATTCTCCTTTTTTGAAAACTGCCAATGTAGGAACGCCACGCACATTGTATTGCGAAGCGATTGCAGGATATTGGTCAATATCAATTTTTATAATTCTGGCTTTTTCGCCCACGTTTTCTTTCACGGTATTTAGAACCGAAGATTGCACTTTGCATGGTTGACACCAAGTAGCAAAAAAATCGATTAAAACTGGTCTTTCAGAATCTATTATTTCTTGGAATTTTTGTGACATCGTATTTCGTTTTATTCTAATTTACTTTTACTCTTTTTCTTGCTGAATGGCTTTCACATTTTTCCAGGTCGTACCATCATAAACATCAACTCCGTTTTTCTTCAAAATTTCTACCGCCTTGTCTGCCTGAATACCTTTGTTGCAAAAAACAACTACTTTTTTACCTTTCAGCGTATCAATATTATTTTGTAGTTCAGCCAAAGGAATATTAACAGCGTTATTTGCTGTAGCTTCGGCGTATTGCTCAGGAATTCTTACATCTACCAACATTACATCAGAGCTTTTTACAACTTCTTTAATGTTAGTTTTAATGCCGTTTTCTGCTACAGCTTTTGTTTTACAACTGTTTAATGCAAATATTGAAATCAGAATTAGCGCACCTATTTTTCCTCTCATTTATAAAGTTTTAGATTGACATACAAAATCTGAAACAGGAAATTTTTCTGTTTTCTTAATTCCATTAAAACCACCTTCTATTTCGGTGAAATTTCTGATTCCGTGTGAGTTAAGGATGCTTGCTGCAATCATACTTCTGTAACCTCCTGCACAATGTAAAAAGAAATGTTCAGAATCATCAATGGATGTAACCCAATCGCTGATTGTGTCTAAAGGTCTGCTGTACGCATTGTCAATATGTTCAGCAGAATATTCTCCGATTTTTCTTACATCAATTACTTTTGAATTTTCATTAAATACTTCTGCAAATTCAGCAGGAGAAATTCTTTTTACTTCGTCAGTTTCTTTTGTTGAGTTTTTCCAAGCTTCAAAACCTCCTTTTAAGTATCCTAAAACATTATCAAAACCAACTCTGCTTAATCTTGTGATAACTTCTTCTTCAGTTCCTTCGTCTGCAACCAATAATAAAGGATGTTTTACATCTACAATCAGGCTTCCTACCCAAGGAGCAAAATCTCCTTTTAAGCCGATATTAATTGCATTTGGAATGTATCCTTTATGAAAATCTGCAGGGCCTCTTGTGTCTAAAATTAAAGCTCCTGTTTCTTCAGCAAAGCTTTCAAAATCTTCTACAGAAACGGGATTTAAGCCTCTGTCCATCACTGTGTCTAAACTGTCGTAGCCACCTTTATTCATCGCAACATTCATCCCGAAATATTTGGGTGGTGCCGTCAATCCGTCTAATACTTCTTTGATGAAAGATTCTTTATCAGGTTGATTCAGTGCGTAATTTGTTCTTTTTTGATTTCCTAAAATATCTACCGTTTCTTTCTGCATGTTTTTTCCGCAGGCAGAACCCGCTCCATGAGCCGGATAAACAGTAATACTGTCATCTAAAGGCATAATTTTATTATGAAGACTTTCATATAAAATACCAGCTAAATCTTCTTGTGTAACACTTCCTGCTTTTTGAGCAAGGTCAGGTCGTCCTACATCACCTAAAAATAAAGTGTCTCCTGTGAAAATAGCCGTTTCTACACCGTTTTCGTCAATCAAAAGGTAGGTTGTACTTTCCATAGTGTGACCCGGAGTGTGAAGGACTTTTATTTTAATCTTTCCAATTTCAAAAATCTGATTGTCCTCAGCAATAATTGCCTCGAATTCAGGTTGTGCAGTCGGTCCGTAAACAATAGGAGCATCTGTCTTTTTGCTTAAATCTAAATGCCCGGAAACAAAATCTGCATGGAAATGAGTTTCAAAAATATATTTTAAAGTGACATTGTCTTTTTCAAGACGGTCAAGATATGGTTTTACTTCTCTCAGTGGGTCTATGATTGCTGCTTCGTTTTCTGATACGATATAATATGCGCCTTGTGCTAAACAGCCTGTATATATTTGCTCAATTTTCATTTTTGGGTTGAGAATTTTTTGTTCTTTAATCTACAAAAATCGGGTTTTATTTTTTAAAACCCGTTAAAATAAAATATCTGTTATGATAGAATAAATCTATAAAGGTTTATTTATTCTAAATTACAAAAAATCTTATAAAAATTTCAAAGCTATTTTTATCAATTTAAACGGTCTTTCCTAGATTCAATTTAAGGATAATCATTCACTCAAATATATTTATTACATTTTAGAGAAATCAGCTTATGAAGGCTACTCCAGCTGCTAATTTAAATTTATTTTATGAAAAATGATAATAATGAATGTGATAAAGTGAAAGAGATTATTAAAACGTTTTACAAAAAACTTTATCTTTAGATGTTAAAAATATCAAATGGCAGACAAAACAAAATTTATTGAAGAACTTTCGACAAGATATACTCCAAAAGGAGAACATATTATTTTAGGAAAAGGAATGTTGGATGGCGAGGTCGTTACTGAGGTCAACGTTACCATTCCTTTAAAAACCATCAACCGTCATGGTCTGATTGCCGGAGCAACAGGAACTGGAAAAACAAAAACACTTCAGGTTTTCGCCGAGCAACTTTCTCATGCAGGAATTCCATCTTTGGTTTTAGATATCAAAGGAGATTTTTCTGGTATTGCTGAAGCTGGGCAAATGAATGCTATTATTGAAGAGCGTTATGCCAAAACACAGCTTTCGTACAATCCACAGCCATTTCCGGTGGAGCTGATGAGTATTTCTGGTGGAAAAGGTGTGAAATTGCGCGCTACGGTTACCGAATTTGGTCCTGTTTTATTAAGTAAAATTTTAGAATTAAATGATACTCAACAAAGCATCATGTCGATTGTTTTTAAATATTGCGATGACAAAGGTTTGCCTCTGATTGATTTAAATGATTTAAAGAAAGTCTTACAATACGTAACCGATAATCCTCAAGGTAAAGCTGAGCTGTCTGCCGATTATGGTTCTATTGCTCCTGCGTCTTTAGGAGCTATTTTAAGGTCAATTGTTGCCTTAGAACAACAAGGTGCGGCAGATTTTTTTGGTGAACTAAGTTTTGATGTTCATGATTTGCTTGAAACAAGAGATGGAAAAGGAGTTGTCAATATTTTAAGAGTTGCAGATATTCAAAGCAAACCGCAGCTATTTTCTACTTTTATGCTGTCGCTTTTTGCTGAAATTTATATGACTTTCCCCGAAGAAGGTGATAGTGGAAAACCAAAATTGGTTCTGTTTATCGATGAAGCACATTTGATTTTTGATGAATCTTCAAAAGCTTTAGTTTCCCAAATAGAAACGATGGTAAAACTGATTCGTTCTAAAGGTGTCGGAATTTACTTTATTACCCAAATTCCGGGAGATGTTCCTGAAAATGTGCTTTCACAATTAGGGCTAAAAATTCAACATGCGTTGAGAGGTTTTACCGGAAAAGATAAAAAAGAGATTTCTAAAGCCGTAGAAAATTATCCTACAACAGAGTTTTACAATGCTTCTGAGTTGATACAAAATTTAGGAATTGGCGAAGCTTTTATCACGGCGTTGGATGAAAAAGGAATTCCTACGCCACTTGTTCATACGTATTTAATTTCGCCAGAGTCAAGAATGGATGTGTTGAATGATGCAGAAATTTTAGAATTAACATCAAAATCGGCTTTGGTTTCAAAATACGAAACACCAATCGACAGCGAGTCTGCCTATGAGATTTTAGTAAAAAGAATGGAGCAGGCTGTTGAAAATTCAGCTCCAACCCAGAAAACAAAACCTGTAAAAGAAGAGCCGGGAATGTTTGAGCAAGTTTTAAAAAGCAGTGCCGGGAGAACCTTTGCCAATACCTTAATGAGAGAAGGTGCAAAAGCGATTTTAGGAATGTTTGGTTTAGGTGGAAGAAAAAGATAACGTTTTGAGTTGTCAATTTTTGGATTTCTCAAACTAATTTCATTATTTTAGCAGAATTGCCCTTTTGTTAATATTTCAAAAGGTTTGATTTTTGATTATAGAAGTTTAAGTTAGATTATAATGTATTCAATCATAGATATAGAAAGCAATGGTGCAGGTTTTAGAAAAGAATGCATTATAGATATCGCCATTTTCAAGTATGATGGTCATAAAATTGTCGACCAGTTTATTTCACTTGTTGACCCGGAAAGTGAGATTACCCCATTTGTTCAGAAACTGACCAATATTAGCCCAAAAATGGTAAAAACAGCTCCGAAATTTCATGAGTTGGCTAAAAGAGTTGTCGAAATTACAGAAAATACCACTTTAGTAGGTCACAATATAGATTTCGATTACAGAATGCTTCGCCAATCGTTTCAAAGGTTAGGGTATGATTTTAAAATCAATACTTTAGATACCATTCCTTTGGCTAAAAAGCTGATTCCGGATGAGGTAAGTTATTCTTTAGGGAAATTGGTGAAATCATTGGGAATTCCTTTGGTTAACGCACATCGCGCAGAAGGTGACGCGAGAGCAACTTTAGAGTTGTTTAAACTATTGCTTTCAAAAGATACAAGTAACGAGATTATTCAGGAGCAGCATGAGGAAACAAATGCTAAAAGTTACATCAACAAAATCAAAGAGTTAACTCAGGATTTACCAAGCGAAAAAGGATTTGTTTATTTCCAAAATGAAGCAGGGAAAATTATTTTTTCTGATTATGTGCAGGATATTAATAAGTTTTCGAAAAAGCTTTTTAATTCTAAATCAAAAAAATGGGAAAGTATCCAAACTGAAGCTGAGCAAATCAATTTTGAACTGACAGGAACTGATATTATCGCTAAGCTGATTTTAAACTCAAAAGGAGTAAAAAAGAGAGAAGTATTGCCATTCGGTCTGTACTTTAGAAATGATAAATATATAGTTGAAAAAAATACATTAAATAAAACTGAAAAACCGATTCTTAAATTTAGAGCGTTCACACAAGGTTCAAAAGCTGTACAGTTTATCAGTAAAATAGAAGAGTTTAATGATGTGAATGTTTTCAAAAAGAAGATTGATTTCAAAAAGAGAAACGAGCTTTGGCTGGGAGCAGGGAGAAAACTAGGTGAGAAACTTTTTCTGATTATTGATAACGGAAAAGTGACGTCTTATGGTTTTTATGAATTGTTTACACAGATTCAGACGATGAGTAAAATAGCAAAACTAAAAATAGATTTGCCTTTACCAAGTTCGGACCTTATAAATGATTTGCAATTGGCACTAATTCGTGGTGATTTTGAAACCTTACCATTGCCGAAATAAAGATGCTTTTTGGGTTATTCACCCAAGACTATAGATTTTTAATTAAATAAAGGATAGGAAATAGAGGTGTTTCGAGTTTCGAGTTTTTGAGATTTGTAAGTATAAAAAAATCTTTGATTTTAAAGCTTATGTGTTCTTCTTAAAAATCGAATCACAAACTTAAAAATAACTAATATGTTAAAAGATTTTTGTGCCTTTTGTGGTTGAAAAATTTTATTTTTAATGCGTTTAGCCCGAAGAAAATGATTTTCAAATTAATATTCGCAAAATAAATAGTATTTTTGCAAAAGAATAAAAAAAGCAATGCAAAATTTTAAACAAAATAAAACTGGTAAAAAGGGGACTATAAAGTTCTCTAAGGTTTGGAATATTTAAGGAGTTGCCTTGCATAAAAAATAATTATTGCGGCAGACTCTTTTCGGAAGAATCTGCCTTTTTTTATGTAAAATTGAAATTATGAATTCAAAAGAATTGTTAAAGATTGCCAATGAATTTGGCACGCCGGTGTACGTTTACGATGCAGAATCGATTAAAATTCAATACGAAAAACTTACATCTTCTTTTTTAAAACACACAAAGTTCTTCTATGCTGCAAAGGCATTGACAAACATCAACATTCTGAAATATGTCAAGAACTTAGGTGCTTCTTTGGATTGTGTTTCAATAAATGAAGTTAAATTAGGTTTAAAAGCCGGTTTCACAAAAGAAAAAATCTTGTTTACCCCCAACTGTGTTGATTTGGCTGAAATTGAAGAAGCGATGACCTTCGGCGTTCATATCAATATCGACAACATCTCTATTCTTGAGCAGTTTGGAAACAAATACGGAAATACATATCCCATTTTAGTAAGAATCAATCCGCATATTTTTGCCGGTGGAAATTATAAAATTTCTACAGGTCATATCGATTCTAAATTCGGAATTTCTATTCACCAAGTGCGTCATATCGAAAGAGTGATGAAGTCTACTAACCTGAATGTAGAAGGTCTTCACATGCACACCGGAAGCGAAATTAAAGACCCGGATGTTTTCCTTCAGGCTTTAGAAATTATGCTTGAATTGTCTGAGCATTTCCCAAATCTGAAATATTTGGATATGGGAAGCGGTTTCAAAATTCCTTACCAAGACAGTGAAGAAGAAACCGATGTAAAAACGTTGGGTAAAAAAGTAGAAAGAGTAATTGCAGAATTTTCAAAATCTACAGGAAAAAAATTCGAACTTTGGTTTGAACCAGGAAAATTTTTAGTTGGGAAAAGTGGATATTTATTAGTGAAAGCTAATGTAATCAAGCAAACAACTGCGACGGTTTTTGTGGGAGTAAATTCTGGATTTAATCATTTAATTCGCCCGATGTTTTACGATTCTTATCATCAGATTGAAAATTTATCTAATCCGAAAGGGGCCGAAAGAATTTATACCGTTGTAGGAAATATCTGCGAAACCGATACTTTTGCTTGGGACAGAAAATTGAACGAGGTAAGAGAAGGTGATATTTTAGCATTCCACAATGCGGGAGCTTACGGTTTTGAGATGAGTTCAAATTTCAACTCTAGACTAAAGCCTGCAGAAGTACTTTTCTTAGATGGAAAAGCACATTTAATCAGAAAAAGAGATGAATTTGAGGATCTTTTGAGAAATCAGATTGAAATTATTTAAAACATAGGACTCCACAAGAAATTGTGGAGTTTTTTTTATATTTAATAGCTCTGATTCATTTTGAATCTTTAATTATTCTTACATTTGAAGAGTGAATATTTGCTCCAAATAATCTGTGGAGGATTATTTTAAAGTCCAAATTTTCTTACACAATGAACAATTCTTTGAAAAAGTTGTATATAATCGCCTGGGTTTTCGGGCTTGTATTTTATTTTTTAGATTACGTAATCAGATCTGCACCTGCAGTGATGTTACCACAACTAACCAGTCATTTCAATACCAATAATTTGGAACTTGTATGGATGATTGGAACCTATTATTATACATATTCTACCTGTAGTCTTCTTGCTGGGATAGCTTTGGATAAATTCGGAGGTAAAAAATCTCTTTTTGTAGGGACTTTCATTTTAGGAATCGGAGCTTTACTCTTTTTAATTTCAAGCCAGTTTACCGGAATTTCGGGAAGGCTTTTACAAGGAGCGGGTTGCGCTTTTGCATTTCCGGGTTGTGTGTATCTTGCAAGTAAAGGTTTTTCTTCAAAATCTTTGGCAACGGCAATCGGTTTTACTCAGTGTTTGGGAATGTTGGGCGGAGCATCAGGACAGTTTGTCGTGGGGCCTTTGGTAGAATCGGGGATGAATATTAATACATTTTGGCTTTGGTCGGGTATTTTTACAATCATTACAGCTTTTGCATTGTATTTTGTGACACCGAAAGAAAATTTGGATAACGAAAGTGACGATCAATCTAAAAAATTAGGATACTTAGAGACTTATAAAATTGTTTTCACAAATCCTCAATCATGGCTTTGTGGTTTGATTTCGGGACTGTTATTTGCTCCTACAACTATTTTTGCGATGACTTGGGCGGTTGCTTTTTTCGAAAAAGATAAGCAGTTTGCCTTTCATGATGCAGCAGTAACAAGCGGAATGGTAGCTTTCGGATGGGTTTTTGGATGCCCGTTATTAGGATTTATAACAGATAAAATAGGAAAGAGAAAGCCTGTTTTGGTGGGAGGCGCTGTTTTGATGATTGTAAGCTTACTTCAATTGATTTTTCTACCAGATTTATTCTCGGCTAAAATCAGTATGTTTATTTTAGGAATTGGGTCGGGTGCGGCGATGATTCCGTATTCTGTCATTAAAGAAACCAATCCCGATTATGTGAAAGGAAGTTCTACAGGAGCTATCAATTTTATAACTTTTGGGGTGACGACATTATTGAGCCCTGTTTTTAGTCATTATTTTGGGAAAAATCTTGGTTTGTCAGATGCTACTATTCATTTTCAGAATTCTTTATTTTTCTGGATAGGCGGAATTATTTTAGCCATCTTAATATCATTGTTACTGAGAGAAACAGGGAGCAAGGTGCAAAAAGCTATTTGAGTTTTGAGATTTTAAAACATATAGGAATTTTGTAATAAATATGAAATTCCTTTTTTTGGCTCAATTTTTTATGTAGTTTTAAAAATTATTTTATGAAAACACTTGCTTTATTTATAGGGCTTTTAGCTGCAAACTTCGCTTTTGCACAAGACCTTGAAGACAGAGATGAATCTTTCATCGTAGAAAACAATAAAAATCTTTTAAAAATAGATATTAAAGAACCTTTTTTGCAGGTTGCTGTGAAGGGTTGTAATGATTTTCAGGCAGCAAGTTTTGAAGGTGGAGCAACAGCTTACAAAACTATTCTCAGAAAATATATGTACACGTATCTCAACTCAGATTTTTATACTTTAACCGGTGACTTTACCTTCACGCTCACTATTGATGCAATGGGAAAAGTGATTGATGTAGCCGGTACTCCCAAAGTTTTGAATAGTGAAGTATTCTTTGAAGACATGCAGTATGTGGTTCGAAGAATTAAAAAAGACTGGAAACCTGCACTATGTAACGGACAACCGATAAAGTCTGAAATGAAACTTAAAATGAATTTCTCATCTTTGTCTGCAGATATGTAATTGATGAATAAATATTTTCTTGTCTTATTTTTGTTAATAGGATTTAAAAGCTTTGCTCAGGAATCTAAATTTGAATCTGAGAATCTGAGCAGAACAGAAAAAGCCGAATTTCCTGGAGGAGACGAGGTTTTTACTAAAGAATTTTTAAAAATGATTCATGGCTATATTGATTTGAGAAAATATGCTGTGAATGGTCAATTTACTTTTCTTTTCGACATCACTACAGATGGGAAGGTCGATAATCTTAAAGTTTTACCTAAAGTAAAAGATAGCGAATTATTTATCGATGATATGAATTTCGCGATTAAAAGAGTTAAGAAAAAATGGAAACCTGCAATGCAGGATGGAAAACCAGTTGTTTCAAAAAAAGTTATTAAAATAAATTTCACTTCAGATCATTTTGATCTCGGAGATTAATTGTTATTAAAATACACCAATAAATGAATTAATTCATTTACTTTAGTCATTACATTTTGTAATGACTTTTTTTATTAAATTTTTTGAGATGAGATATAAATTTTATGTTCTTCTATTCCTTTTAAATACAGTTTTGCTCAAGGCTCAGTTTTTAGACGAATATCCTAAAGGTCAACGCTTTTATGAGGGTGGAGTTGTACAGTTTTATAAAGAAATTAATGAATATTTAATTAAAAATAAAGTTCCAGAATGTGATGCTAAAGAGATTTATCAGCCGAGAATCATTGTCATGCAAGATAAAACGGTGAAATTGGTTCAAGATATTGATGCAGATTATATTTCTAAAAACAAATGTGCTTATGATATTTCAATGGATTTGCTGAAAAACCTTAAAAATTGGAAGCCTGCAGAAGTAAAAGGAAATCAACTAGGAGCCGTAACGGAGTTTATTATTTATCCGAAAGATTTAATTAGCGGTTATAAAACTGGGTATAATCCCTACAAAAATGTTACTCCAGCACAATATCCAGGTGGATATGTAGCTTTTGATAGCGATTTTGTAGGCAATTTTAAGTTTCTTTTTAGAAAATATAATTTGAGTGATGATATTAATCTAGAGTTTTACATCAGTAGAGAAGGAGATATTGTAAATGCTAGAATTTATCCCGATGTAAATAATGAAGCATTTGCTATTGATTTTAAAAAAGCCTTAAGTGGTCTTAAAAAGAAATGGAAACCGGCTTACTATTCTGATATTCCCATTAAACAAAGAGTAGCTTTTCCGGGAAAGTTTTCTGCTTATTTTCAGAAAAAATAGTTCTGCCATTCTGGCATAAGATTTTGTATCTTTGCAAACTCAATTGATTCGAAATTTGATGTTTGAGATTTGAAATTGCACAGCAGTTTAAATCTCAAACATCAAACATCAAATCTCAAATTTTAGATACCGTGCAGGAAAAATATATAGACGAAACAAAACAGGGCGAAGCTTTTGCAATTGCAGAAAAAGATGGCAACTCTAAGAAATTATTCTTGGAAAGCTACGGCTGTCAGATGAATTTTTCTGATTCTGAAATTGTTGCGTCAATTCTTAACGAGCAAGGCTATAATACAACATTAAAGGTTGAAGAAGCCGATTTGATTCTTCTTAATACATGCTCAATTCGTGAAAAAGCTGAGCAAACCGTAAGAATGCGTTTAGCGCAGTTCAAAAACCTGAAGAAAGAACGCCCAAGCATGACCGTGGGAGTTTTAGGTTGTATGGCTGAGCGTTTGAAAACCAAATTTTTAGAAGAAGAACAGCTGGTTGACCTTGTTGTTGGTCCCGATGCATACAGAGATTTACCAAATCTTTTAAAAGAAACCGAAGACGGAAGAGATGCAATTAACGTAATTCTTTCAAAAGAAGAAACCTATGCAGACATCAACCCGGTTCGTTTAGGCGGAAACGGGGTGACGGCTTTCGTTACCATTACGAGAGGTTGCGATAATATGTGTACTTTTTGCGTGGTTCCATTTACGAGAGGTCGTGAAAGAAGCCGCGATCCACACTCTATTTTAGATGAATGTAAAAATCTTTGGGAAAGCGGTTATAAAGAAATTACCCTTTTAGGACAAAACGTAGATTCTTACCTTTGGTATGGTGGCGGTCCTAAAAAAGATTTTGCTAAAGCTTCAGAAATGCAGAAAGCAACCGCGGTAAGTTTTGTGCAATTGCTTGATTTAGTAGCTAAAGCAATTCCTGAAATGAGAATCAGATTCTCAACATCCAATCCTCAGGATATGAGTTTAGATGTGTTCAGAATGATTGCAAAGCACGATAATATTTGTAATTACGTACACCTTCCTGTTCAAAGTGGAAGCAATAAAATGCTTGAAGCGATGAACAGACAACATACCCGTGAAGAATATTTAGAGCTTATTAGAAAAGCGAAAGAAATCGTTCCGGATATTTCTTTTTCACAAGATATGATTATCGGTTTCTGCAACGAGACTGAAGAAGACCATCAAGATACTTTGAGTTTAATGAGAGAAGTTGAATTCGACTACGGCTATATGTTCTCTTATTCTGAAAGACCGGGAACTCCAGCTCATAAAAAGATGGAAGACAATATTCCTGCAGACGTTAAACAAAGACGTTTGGCAGAAGTTATTGCTTTGCAAGGTGAACTTTCAAGAAAAAGAATGGAAGGTTACGTGGGTAGAGTACACGAAGTTTTAATTGAAGGAATTTCCAGAAAAAATAAAAACCAGTGGAAGGGAAGAAATTCTCAGAATGCTGTTTGCGTATTCGATATGCAGGAAGGTCAGAAAATGGGTGACATTGTAAACGTTTTTGTTTTCAACAACACACAGGGCACACTTTTAGGGGAAACTGTGAAAAATTAATTTTTTTATGGCAGCTTTATCCGCCCTCCGTTCCCGCTTTTTTGCTCGTCGTTCCTCCTCACAAAAAGAGCTCCACTCAGGTCGGGCTGCGAACTAAGGCTTCAAAACAAGATTTTTTAATCAAAATGAAAGATTTACAAAATACACAACTCTTACATACCATTTCTGCATTATTAGAAAATGCCAGAAAAAGTGTTGTTGTAGCTGTAAATCAAACAATGGTTCTTACCTATTTCGAGATTGGAAGAATGATTGTAGAAGACGAGCAAAACGGAGAAAACCGCGCAGAATACGGGAAAGCACTTCTTAAAGATTTGTCTTTGCATCTTACGGAAAGGTTTGGGAAGGGATTTTCGGCTTCTAATTTACAGCAAATGAAGCAGTTTTATCTATCGTATTCAATTTCACAGACACTGTCTGTGAATTCCCAAAATCAAATTTCGTCAATACTGTCTACGGAATCTCAGAATTTACAGACAGTATCTAATATTTTTAAAATTCCACAGACAGTGTCTGCGAAATTCAATCTTTCATGGTCGCACTATTTAAAATTAATGCGAATCAAAGATGTTAACGAAAGAAAATTCTACGAAATTGAAAGTTTTAAAAACAACTGGAGCTTAAGAGAATTGCAAAGACAATATCCTAATTATTTTATAAAAGATTTTATTAACATTTTAAACTCAGACAATGGAAAAACTTCATAAGTATTGCCTAAGTGTATTGTTGGTAATTATCTGCAGTAATATTTCGGCACAGGTAAGCAACGGAACGATTAGAAGTGAAGATTGCAAACAGTTGTACGAAATTTATAATCAATTTTTAAATGCTAAAGATGGTAAAGCGTTAGAAAAAATAGGTTTAAATAAAAATTCGAAACGCAAATTTGCCATTAGTGATAAGAAAAATGCAGAAGACGTTTTAGGGAACAGTTTGTACAAAACCAAACAAAGCAGTTCTTATCAAAAGGCTATCAATGGGTTTTCAGAAAAAGAAAAACACCATCAAGATTTAATTAATTTTTTAAAAAATAGCAAAGAGAATTCTTTTGCTGAGATTTTATATTTTAAAAGTAAGGTTTCAAAGATTAGAAACAAAGATTATTTGGATACGATTATTTAAAATTTAATCAATGTATTTCAACTAATCAATCGTTTCTACATTAGAATGTAGACGAAATTTAATCAAAATCTAAATTTTACTTATGAGCAACGAGCTTCAAAATATAAAAAACCGCTTCGGTATCATCGGAAATTTTCCGGCTTTAAATCGTGCGTTAGAAAAATCAATTCAAGTAGCACCTACAGATATTTCAGTTCTTGTAATTGGAGAAAGTGGTGTGGGAAAAGAATTTATTCCCAAAATTATTCATTCAGAATCTAAAAGAAAACATCAGCCTTATATTGTCGTAAACTGTGGTGCAATTCCGGAAGGAACGATAGATTCCGAACTTTTTGGGCACGAAAAAGGGTCTTTTACAGGAGCTACAGCAACCAGAAAAGGATATTTTGAAGTGGCCGATGGTGGAACAATTTTCCTGGATGAGGTAGGAGAGTTGCCTGTTCAAACACAGGTTCGTCTTTTGAGAGTTTTAGAAAGTGGTGAATTTATGAAAGTAGGTTCTTCACAAGTACAGAAAACCAATGTAAGAATTGTTGCGGCAACCAACGTGAATATGATGAAGGCAATTCATGACGGAAGATTCCGTGAAGATTTGTACTACCGTCTAAACACCGTGCAAATTGATATGCCGGCTTTAAGAGAAAGAAAAGGCGATATTCATCTGCTTTTCAGAAAATTTGCCATTGATTTTGCCGAAAAATACAGAATGCCCGAACTGGAATTAGACCCAAGTGCTGTTCATTACATCGAAAATTATTCTTTTCCTGGAAATGTACGTCAGTTGAGAAACCTTGTGGAGCAAATGACGGTTGTGGAGCGCGAAAGAAATATTACGGTAGCAAAATTAGCAGAATATATTCCGATGGATGCGCATTTGCCAATGGTGGTGAATCAACCGAACTCACAAAAGCAGACCGATTTTGGCAACGAAAGAGAGATTATGTATAAAATTCTCTTCGATATGCGAAATGATATTAATGATTTAAAATCCTTAACTTCGGAACTCATAAAGAATAGAGGAACTGCAGACCTCAGCAACCAGGAGAAAAATTTGATAAGCCGAATTTATACACCTGAACCTCAGCAGGCTGCCAATGCCAATTCGTTGTTGTATTTTGAAAATAACAACGCCAATAATCAAAGTGTTCAGAACCCGACAATTGTCTCAAATTCTGAAGATACTTACGAAGATTTTGAAGATATTGAAGTGGAAGAAAACAGACCCGAATCTTTATCTCTTCAGAATAATGAAAAAGATTTAATCGTGAAAGCTTTAGAAAAACATAACGGAAGAAGAAACAGAGCGGCAGATGAATTGGGGATTTCACAAAGAACACTTTACAGGAAAATAAAACAATATAACTTAGAAGAATAAATCATAACACATTAATCATGAATGTAAATTTAACACCCAAACCCATCAATTTTAAATTTGGTGAGTATATCAACAAGGGCTTTGAACTTTTAAAGAAAGATTTTGGAAGTGTATTCGTAGGCTTTTTAGTAACCTTTCTAATGACATTTATTCCACTTTGTGGAGCTTTAGCAATGGGGAATTTCTATAAATACCTACGCAAAGTAAAAAACAATCAAAACCCAAGCGTAGGCGAAATTTTTGATTTTAAGGATTTTATGCCTTATTTTATTTTGCAATTGATTATTATCGGAGGTGTAATGGTTTTGTATATCCCTTTTATTGTTTTTGGAGGAATCGCTGCAGTAACGGCGGATGCAAATGGAGAAGCAAGCCCTCTTTTTGCAATTTTGATGTTTCCATATATGTTTGTAATGTTCGTTGCCATTTACTATTTTGTATTAAAAGGATTTTATATTATGCCTTTAATTAGCTTTAAAGGAATTACAGATATCAAAACAGCTTGGAATATTTCTAAAGTGATGACGAAAGGAAACCTTTTAAATATTTTCCTTTTCTCATTAGTAGTAAGTATTTTAGCACAAATAGGTGTTTTGGCTTGTGGAATCGGGCTTTTAGTAACTCTTCCTTTTGCCTATGCTGCTAATTATTTTGCATTTGAAGATGCCATTCAACAAATTGAATACGACGAAATTACCGAAATTGGTAGTACAGAAAAATATTAAAATTATTTAAAAAAATGAATCAGTTGAAAAATCTTATCCTTTTAATCATATCTGTAGGGTTTTTAAATTCTTGTTATTCCTTTAACGGTTCGTCTCTTACAGACGAAAAAACGGTACAGATTAATGAGTTTCCCAATAATGCAGCGCTGGTAAATCCTACCTTGTCGCAGCAGTTTTCTACGGATATGCAAAACAGGTTTTTGCAGCGTACCACTTTAAAAGGAACCAAGCAAAACCCAGATATTTTGATTGAAGGTGAGATTACAGATTATTCAATCACTCCAACTACCATAAGCTCTACTACGCAGCCGACTAGTGGTGGCGGAACGATTCAGGAATCGCAAAATAAACTGACAATCACGGTGAAGGTTCGTTATGAAAATAAACTGCATCCAGAATTGAGTTTTGAGAAAAACTTTTCTGATGAAGCAGTGTTCAATAGCAGTCTTTCTCAAAATGATATTGAAACTTCTCAGGTAAAATTGGCTACAGATAGAATTATCAATAAAATATATAACGACATTGTAGCGAACTGGTAATATGATGAATACTAGAGTTTTAGAATTATTAAAAAACCCGAAAAATATACAGTCAGAAGATTTACATCTTTTGAAAGAAGAAATAAATTCTTTCCCTTATATTCAAAACATTCGTGCTTTGCATTTGTATGGTGTTCATCTTTTTGATAAAGAAAATTATCAGAAAGAGCTGTCTACAACGGCAGCTTATACCACCGATAAGAAAATTCTGTATCAGTTGATTAACGGAAAAATCTTACCGACAAAAACTGAAACGGTAGAAAAAGAAGCTACGGTTATTGTTGAAAATAAAACAAAGAATACCAAAGAGCCTTTTTGGTGGGTAAAAGAGAAAAAAACCTTCCCGAAACATGATTATAAAGCAATTTCAGAATCTTTGGCTAGTCCGAAAGCTGAAATTAAGCATGTCGTTGTGAATGGTGAACGCAATAGAATTTTATTTGAAGGTGAAGAAAATTTCCTGGATGAAAAACATTCGGAAATCATCGATTTGGAATCTACACTAGAGTCTGGAGTAATTGTTACCCAAAAATCTTCTTTCCCAATTAAACGTGTGGCTGAAGAGGAAAAAACTCAAGATGATGTACTTTCTGCAGAAGCTGATACTGAAATCATTCCTCAGGAAAATGCCATCGGTTCTGAGGTGATTGTAGAGAAAAATAGCGATGAAGCTGAAGTTAGTTCTGATGCAACAGAATTTTTTAAAGCTGAAGATGGAGTTTTGGAAGAAGAATCTGTTGAAAATGAAATTTCTACGGAAGATATTGAATCGAAAAATATTTCAGAAGATTTAAATCAAGAAATAACTGTCAATGAAGATACCATTGACTCTGAAAAAACAGAAGAAAAAATCATTGATGAATCTGAGGTTAGCTCTGATGTAGAAGAATCTTTTAAAGCTGATGATGAAATTCTGCAAGAAGAATCTGTTGAAAATGAAATTTCTACAGAAAATATTGACTTAGAAAACGTTTCAGAAGCTTTAAATCCTGAAACAATCATTAATGAAGATAAAATTAGTTCTGAAGATGTTGCTGAAAAAATTAATGACGAATCTGAATTAAGCTTTCATGGAACAGACTCTTTTTTACCTGATGTTAAAATAGAAACCACGGTTTCCGAACAAAAGGATTTGGAAGAAGCTCCAAAATCTACTATCAATAATCATGAAGACGAAATGAGACGTCTGATTGAAGAAGTTGAGAAAAAGATGAAAGCCAATAAAAAAGATTCTGAAACGAAAACAACAGAGCCAGAAGAAGAAACTGGGAAAGAAATAAGCTTTGCCGAAACGCAGGATTTTGTGGTTGAAGCTGCTGTTGAAAATGAAGCTAAAGCTAATCAAGATGCTGAAGTTATTTCTGAAACTAAGGAGAATTTTTCTGAAGACAAAAATGAAACGTCTGTTTTAGAAGAAATAAAGGAAGAAAATTCTGTCTGGAAACCGATGAGTTTTGAAACACATACACCAGATTCATTTAGCAAAAAAGTAGAATTAAAAGCTGAACAGGCTGATAAAATAGAAGAAATAAAAGAAGTTTCAGAAGACATTTCTTTAGAAGAAGAAAAATTGGAAACTGTTACAGAAAGTATTTCGGAAGAAACTATAAATGAAGCTGAAGTCATTAATGCTACTGAAGAAGAAGCTCCCGTGATGAATGTTTCGTTCTTTGGAGCAGACATTTCAAGTTTAGCAATCAAAAAAGAAGAGGAGAGTCAACCAGAAGAAAAAGTAGAAGAACAACCTTCGAAACCTGAAATTCAAGCTGTTTTAGACAGTAATGTTCCTGGTTTTATCAATACTTGGCAAAGCTGGTTAAAGATTGACAGAACTGACGATATTGAAAAGGTCAAAATAGAGAATAAAAATAAAGTGATTGAATCTTTCATAGAAAACAATCCTAAAATAAGCCAGTTAAAAGACGAAGTGAATTTTGTGGTGAAAGAAAAGACAGACGATATTTCTCACCTGATGACTGAAACTTTGGCGACTCTATACATTGAGCAGAAATTGTACACTAAAGCGATTAAAGCATTTCAGGTACTGATAAATAAGCATCCTCACCGAAAAGAACATTTCGAAACTAAGATTCAGGAAATCAAAGATAGCAGAGGGAAAAGCTAAAATAAAATAGCAATTTACTTTCAAAAATTAAAAAATTAAAGCTCATGAAAATGAGCTTTTGTTCTTCGTTGTCAATTCCGTATCTTTGCAAACTAAATTTTTAATATGTCTAAATCATTAATTCCAAAATTAGAAGCGATAAAGCAGAGATATAATGAGGTTGCCGACCTTATTATTCAACCTGATGTCATTTCAGACCAGAAAAGATATTCTTCTTTAAACAAAGAATATAGTGATTTGGGAAAAATTGTAAAAGTTTACGATCAATATAAAGGAGCTTTAGATACCATCGAAGAGTCAGATGAAATCATTGCAGATGGTTCTGATAAAGATTTTGTAGAATTGGCAAAAATCGAAAAATACGAAGCTTTAGAAAAGATTCCTGCGTTTGAAGAAGAGCTTAAAGTTCTTTTAATTCCTAAAGATCCTGCAGACGATAAAAACGTTATTGTAGAACTTCGTGCCGGAACCGGTGGTGATGAAGCTGCAATTTTCGTAGAAGATGTTTACAGAGCGTATGCCATGTATTTTAAAACCAAAGGTTGGAAGCATGAAATCACAGATTCTAGTGAGGCTGCAAAAGGATACAAAGAATTAATTCTAAAAATTGAAGGAGACGGTGTTTATGGAATCATGAAATTTGAATCTGGTGTTCACCGTGTACAAAGAGTTCCTGAAACAGAATCTCAAGGTAGAGTACACACTTCTGCGATTACCGTTGCCGTTTTACCGGAAGCGGAAGAAATAGATTTTGAATTGAATCCTGCAGATATTGAGATGCAAACCTCACGTTCTGGTGGAGCGGGTGGACAAAACGTAAACAAGGTTGAAACAAAGGTACAGTTGACGCACAAACCTTCAGGAATGGTGGTTGTTTGTCAGCAAGCTCGTTCTCAGTTGGCAAACCGTGAATTGGCGATGGAAATGCTTCGTACCAAACTATACGATATTGAAGTTCAGAAATCAGTAGGAGATATCGCTGCACAGCGTAAATCGATGGTTTCTACCGGTGACCGTTCTGCAAAAATCAAAACGTACAACTATCCTCAGGGAAGAGTTACAGACCATAGAATTGGTAAATCAATGTACAATCTAGATGCCTATATGAATGGTGATATCTCTGAAATGATTGATGCTGTAATCATGGCCGAAAACGCTGAAAAAATGAAAGGCGAAGAAGATAATTACTAAATTATTTCTTCTAATAAATACAAAGCTTCTGAGAAATCGGAAGCTTTTTTTATTTTGATTCTTTCATTACTTTTGACAAAACTAAAAACGATTATATTATTATGTACAAGGAGATTACCCAAATTGAAATTCCGTTAAGTAAATTTAAAATAATCTTATTATTATTGTTTTCTCTCTCACTTACTGTCCTTGGATTATTATTAATATTTTTTGAACCTGAATCTATTGATTATTCCGCCAGACATTCTTGGATAATGAGACCTGTTCCCCGTTTTTTAGCGGGTCTTTTCTTTGTAGTTTTTTTGGTTTTGCTTTAATAATGATGATCATTAGATTGTTTAATAAAAATCCTGGATTAATTATTAATGAAAAAGGAATCTATGATAATTCTAGTGCTCTTGCTGTGGGTTTTATACCGTGGAAAGATATTATAGATATTAAAATTGTAGACATTAATAACGGAAAAATTATTCTTATTGTACTACGAAATCCAATAGATTATCTTAATAAAACAAGTCATTGGTTAAAGTTTAGAACGGGAAAGATGAATTACAATTCTAATGGTACACCAGTCTGTCTATTTGCTAATTATTTGCAGATAGAAGCTACAAATCTTTATAGTTTACTAACTGAAAAAAGGAAAGAATACAAAGTGTAATCTTAATTGGATTAATTTTGAAAAGATGATTAAAACTGTATTAAAAAGATCATGAAAATTGTAAATTTAGTTGTGAAATGAAATTATTTCCTCTGCATATAATTATTAAAGATTTATCATTTTTGATGTTATATTTCTTAATAATGAAATTTAACTTAACAAATGAAACATTCTTACCAGAAACCACTAAATATTTTTCTGGAGTAAGCCAAGCTAATATTGTAGATATGCTTATGGCTGCTTTATTTTACAATTTCATTCCAATAATTATAAGTTGTATTTTATATTATCCGATTGTTTTATTGGGAAGAAAAATATTTAACAGAAAAAATAATTTGCAGGTTTTATCTACAGCATTTCTGTTATCTATTACAACTCCAATAATTTATATTTTTGGATATAAAATGGAGTTAGATACGATGAACAAAGCCGAAATAATTTCTTGGATTTTAACTTTTGTAATTTCAGTATCAATTTATTATTTATCAAATAGAATCATTTATCAAAATTACTAATATGCAAAAATTTGTATAACCGAGCTACAAAAAAGATTCAACATTGAGCAATGATAAAAATAAATAAGATAAACCATCATGAAATATTAGAAAATGAAAAAAATACTGTCGATAGCACTACCTCTATTAATAATTACCAATTTCTTCGCGCAGAAAAAATCATTAAAAAAGACAAATACTAAAACAAAATATGAAATTAAAATACCCAATATATCAAAAGACAATTTAGAAATCCCAGACTTAAGTAATCTTGTGAAGCTGGAAAATAAAAAAATATTCGACAAAACAAAAGATTCTTCTAGAATGATCAACATAAATAATATTCAAGATTATGATTTCAGCATTCAAAAAGATAAAAATAATTTTAACTATTATAAATACAAAAATGGTCAATTACAACATATTCAAAAAAATACTAAACAAACAATATCTTCACAGGTAGAAAAAGGAGAAGACCCTGCGTCATTTAGTCAGACAATTCATACTTATATTGATTTTTACTCGAATGGTAATATTTTTACAATTAAACAATATAATGATACAGATAAAGGTGCTTACAGTGTAGGAAATTGGTATGTGTATGATGAAAAAGGAAATTTACTGCAGCATATAGATCACAAAAAATATTTTAAGATGACTTATAATGATATAGCGAAAATTGCTAATTCATATAATGATTATCCTTCGAAAAGAATCAGCAGATATTTTGATAAGACGGGTTCGTATTGGTACATTCGTTTAGGAGGATATCAGGATCAACCCATAGAGCCTAAAATAATTATTCTTGAAGATAAAACAGGAAAAATTTTATCTGAATTTAAAAAAGAAGAATTTTATAATTTTCAAGAGCTGGAAAAGTATCAAGAGAAATTGTATAAGTTATTTAAAAATAAATAATAAGATTAGTTGATTGGTTGATTTTCAAATTATTGATAAATAATTATATATGGTTGTTTGTTCGTAAGAGATTACTGTAACTTTATTCATTCACTACAGTGTAAAATAAATACAAAAATATTTTTCATAAGTGTTTGGTTTAAAATAAATCCATTACAAGTATAGATCATTTTCATTGACTTTGAAAGCTTATTTTTAAAGAAAAGTATTATTTTTACCTCTGAAAAATTAATATGGATATTCATCTTTCGTTAAAAGAATATGATGAGTTTCCGACTGAAAAATATGTCAATGAATTCTATCGTAATCAATGTTGGAAACAGCAATATCAGATTTGGTCTTTTTGATGATGACAACTGTGATATTTCATGGATAATCAATACAAAACCTTATCGTACTGCCGATGAACTGCACGGTCAAATGTTGATTTTATATCAAACCTATAAAATTGATCCTAAGGACATTAAAAAAGTAATTATAGGCTCCGTAGTGCCACAATTAACGAGAGAAATAACTTCTGCCATCAGAAAAATTCACGGTATTGCTCCTGTAATGGTCGACCGTACCACTCCTTCTGAAGTGGTGGCAAAATCTAAACAAATGGGAACAGATATCTATGCCAATTTGGTGGCAGCCCACAATCTATATCCCGGAAGAAAAAAAATCGTTTTAGACTTTGGAACTGCGCTTACCGCAAGCTGTGTTGCTGAAAACGGTGAATGTTTAGGTGTAATTATCGCTCCCGGAATTATCACTTCTCTTAATTCTCTCATCAGTCAAACCGCCCAGCTTCCCGAGATTGAATTGGTAAAGCCGAAATCTGTTTTAGGTTTAGACACGGTAACCTGCATGCAAAGTGGGATGGTGTATGGCTTTTTGGGTATGGTAGAAGGCTTTATAGACCGTATTAATGATGAAGTTAATGATGACTGTTTTGTAATTGCTACAGGCGGAGCTTCGCATGTTTACAAGCCTCTCACCGAAAAAATTCATATTACGGACCGACTTCATACCCTAAAAGGACTTTATTTCTTAGGAAAAAATTTATAACCGAGGCTGAGGCTAAGATGTAAAGCAAAAATTGATCAACTTCAATCTTAGCCTCAACCTTAACCTATCTTTTAGCTTTGAAAAACTCTTTCACGATTGAGGAGCATTCATTTTCCATAATTCCGGAAACGATTTCGGTTTTAGGATGAAGGCTTAAACTTTTATTGATGAATCCACGCTGCTCGTCTCTTGCCCCGATGACCACTTTTGTTATCTGCGACCAAGAAAGCGCTCCTGCACACATCACGCAAGGTTCTAAAGTGACATACAAAGTACAATTGATTAAATATTTTCCGCCCAGATAATTGGCGGCTGACGTGATGGCCTGCATTTCGGCGTGTGCGGTAACATCGTTTAAAGTTTCAGTAAGATTATGAGCTCTTGCAATCACACGATTGTTGGCAACAACAACGCACCCGATAGGAACCTCATCTTTTTCTAGTGCAATCTCAGCTTCCTGGAAAGCCATTCTCATAAAATATTCGTCTGTAAACATAAAAATAAAAGCTTAGTACAAAACTAAGCTTTTCAATATAATATATTCGTGAAATTTAAAATCTATAACCGATTCCACCCATCACTTTACCAGTAACGGGACCGATATCATAATTGTCGAAATCACCAAATCTTCTGGCAATACCACCACTTGCTTCTATGACCAATCTGTCTTTAATCACCCATTTTCCTCCAACTCCAAAACCTAATCCTACAGTGGTAATGTTTTTTGAACCGCTATAATTGTAGTAATAAGTGTTGGTAGGGCTGTCGTAATAGCTATTGTAATACTCGTCTTTTTGCATTGTAATCGGAATAAAACCTTCAAAGAAAAATCCTGAAGCGTATTTTTTTCCAAAATAATACCTGAAATAGGGAGAAATTTGCTTGAAGTCGTCTACCTCATCGCTCAATGTAATCATTGCGTTTACCCCAATACCTTTGTTCTGTGAAATTAATCTTTCATAAGAAACGTTGGCCAAAGGGACTGCAATCAATAAAATAGGGTCGGCGAGAATATCGTTTTTTCTTTGCTTTTCTGTATTTTCTTGAGCTTGTACTGCAAATGTTCCGAGAATTAAAGATAATCCAAGTAGAATTTTATTCATGTAGCTTTTTTTGCCAAAGATAAATAATAAAACAATATATGGTGATAAAATTAAGCGTTAGTCAAAATTGAGTACTAAAGGCAGTTTGAACTGGTATCTTACAGGGTTTCCATCATTGTAAGCAGGCGAAAATTTTTCAGAAATAGAGTATAATGCAATTTCTGCCTGTCGGTTGAATGTGAAATTATCACCTTCAGCTTTTACATCACTAATCGTACCATCTTTTTCGACAATAAATGCAACATTGGTTTTTAGGTTTCCCGTTTCAGAAAATACGCTATCTCCGTAAAAAAGCTGTGCTACTTCTTTGCGTAAAGCATTGATTCCACCCGGATAATTTGCCGTTTTTTGAATTGATTGAGTAAAGTTCTGCTGCGGAGATAGAATTGTTTTAGCATGTATTCTTTTTATATCTTCAAGATTTTTTACCTTAAGCAAGGCAGCGATAAGTGCTACATTTTCAATACTGTCCATCTTTTTCATAAAAAAAAGAAAGTCGTTTTTCACAGCAGCTTTATGTAACGGATTTTTTTCGGTATCAAATTTTTTCTTAAACTCTGTATTCAGCATTGTTCTGTGCTGATTATAGTAATTTTTCACCATTTTAAACTCCTCAGTTTGTTGAGAAAAGCAAAATGTTGAGATGAGTATAAAAAGAAGAGATAAAGCTTTCAATACATGATTATTTATGTAAATGTAATCAAAAAGATGTGAAATTCTAGTCTTTCAGATAACTGTTTAATGATTCTTGTAAATGTTTTTTAATGTCTTCAACTAGACTTATAGGTTCTAATACTTTCACCTCTTTTCCATACGATAAAATTTCTTGCATAAAATCATAAGTAGGGTGGAGGAAAAACTCAAAATAAATATCTGTCGGGGTTTCTTTAATTTCTTTTTGAGACTGATGAAGTGCAAAACTTCGAATGTACTCTCCCTGGTGACGGCTGCATTTCAGGACTATTTTTTGAGGATGTTGTTCGGTTAAATTCATTACTCCGAAAGCATTTTTGAAATGCTCTCTAAAGTTATATTTATATTTTTCTCTAAATTTTTGCGGAGTAATATCCAAATAATTGATTCGGTCTAAACCGAAAGATTTCAACGCTTTGTCTTTGGTATCAATCGCAATGAGATACCATCGGTCTTTAGATTCTTTTAATGCCAAAGGATGAACTTTTCGGGAAGTCATCAGTTTATTTTTATAATTGTAATGTTCAAACAAAACAATTCTTTTGTTTCTAATGGCAAAGAAAAGGTCATAAAAATGTTCGACTCCGGTAGGTTTTCTGCTTTCAAAAAAGATGAAATTAGCAAAATCGGGATGGTTGTTTAGGGCGTTGCTTACCTGAAATGATTCGAGTAATTTTTGGTTGTACTCATCTACCTCCATCATTGGGCGACTTTCAATATAATACCGATTGTCACCTTTCTTTTTGTTGTGAATAGAAAGATTAAAAAGATTTGAAATCTCCCGAATATCCCTTTGTAAAGTACGAATAGAGTAGCTCTTGATTCCCGCATCCTGAAATTCGAAAGAGTTGAGAAGGTAGTCCTCCATCTGCGAATAGGTAACCGGAGCGCTCTCTAATTTCTTAATGATTAGGGCATATCTTGTGAGGTAAAAATCTTTTTTCATTTGTAAAGTTTTCTAACACAAATATATGTGGTAAATGCGACAAACGGTGTCGTGTTTTGTTTTTTTTCTTTGAAAAGTTTTTAGAATTTTTTTTAATGGGGTTGGCTGAAATTAAAAAAGCCACACGATAGAATCGTGCGGCAGTGTAAGGGAATAAATGAAGGAAACCTAAAGTATGAGCACTTCGTGAACTAAAGTTTCTCTTATAAGCAAAGGAGTAAAAAACTAGTAAGCAGAAGTATAGTATTATCTTTTATAAGACGGATTTTTGCATTCTTTTTTTCAAATGTTAAGGTATAAAATATTCTACTTCTGTTGTATAGGTATATTCATTATTTTTTTTCTCCTCTTCTGTTGGTTGTTTATTCTTAAATTTTAGTATTCTTTCTTTTGTATTATTTGTAACTAAATAAAGTGTTGCATCTTGATCATTATCATCAATTTCTAACTTAAAAACAATTGTATTTAACTCCTTTTTTTCTACAAAACTTTTAAAACTTTTTGGCATAGTAAATTTGGAACAATAGAAAGTTTCTTTTGCTTTATCACGCCAACCCAATTCAAATTCGCAAGGTAGTTTTCTACGGAATTTTTTCCATATTCCTATCCCTTGCTCAAATGTTCCATCCTGTGAAGTATAACTAAATTCTACTTTTCTTTTATTGGGATTATTAAAATCAAAGTACATATTGTATTCCTTTTCATTATTTGCCCATGCTTCATAAGGAATACCATGATGCTGCCAGTAAGTGTAATACTTACCCCAGTTTTCGAAATTTTTTACTTTATATCTTTCATCAGCTGTATTATCATAGGATCCCCTTAACTTGGCCTTAGCCACTTCTATGTTTACCAAATTATCCGTTTTATGATCTATCGTTTGAAACCAAACTCTTATCCAGCCTCCAGGTGCCATACCTATCACTAAATGTCCTAAATTATCTTTGTCATCAAGACTGTATTTATTAAATAAATCCCTTATCTTTTCTTGTGGGAGTAATACCTTTCCTTCGTAAGTGTAATTTTCTGCACCACTGCTGTAATGTATAAAAACTTCTTTCGGTACACTTTTCCATTTCTCTCCAACTACCGCACCATAAGTTTGCCCCCAACCTGGATCAATACTGAAAGTGCTTCCATTGCTTGCATTATCGAAATTAACTCTTATATTTCCTGCAGGATAATATTTGGGAGCCGAAATACCCGCCTCCCATTGATATTTTGTTTTCTGACATGAAGACATCAGTATACTAAGGAAGAGTATCATACACAGCCAGTTTAGGACTGTAAGTTTGTCTTTCATAGTGAGGGTTTTTAAACTCTTTTTCATCTTTAAAATTAGATACATTTGCTTAGACGAAATTATAATCTTCCATCTGTGAATATGTCACCGGAGCTCTCTAATTTCTTAATGATCAGGGCATATCTTGTAAGGTAAAAATCTTTTTTCATTTGTAAAGTTTTCTAACACAAATATATGTGGTAAATGCGACAAACGGTGTCGTGTTTTGTTTTTTTTGGAATTTGTTTTTAATATTGATGAGTTGTAATTAAAAAAGCCATACGAAAGGACTCGTGCGGCAACGAGAGAATTTCATTTAGAAATATATACATTTGAATCAATAAAAGCATCTTGTAATATACTGCAAAGAACTGGAGAAATACCTGTGCATGCTGAAATTAAGATTATTTAATAGGCTATTACATTATTTAAAAGGAAATAGACCTATAATAGTTGATGATTTACTAAAGGATATTTTAGGATATGTAAGAAAATTTGGAAAAGATTAAGTATTTCAAAGATGTTATACTTGTTGCTCTGTTACAGGAGATATTAAAACAATACGATTAAATTAAAAAAATGGTACTAAAACAACCACAAAAAATAAGAGTAAATTTTGATAGTTTAGAATATGTATCGAATACATCACAAGAGATTTTAGGTTATAACGGACAACTATTTACAGGATATGCTGTATTAGATTATTTTGCAGATCGAAATGTATCATATGAAAAAGAGTATAGAGATGGAGAGGTAATGGGTTGGATCAATGAATATTATCCAAATGGAAATTTAATGAGTGAAAAGCTTTGTGTTTGGGATTCTAGAAATTCAATATTATTAAATGAATATGATCAAACCGGAAATCTAATTAAATCAATGAAGATGTTAACTCAAGAGATGTATAATGAGTCTGTTAATAAATTTAATTTGTTAGTATAGTTATTTCAATTTTAAAAACTATATTTTTATAAAGATAAAAATAATACATTCTGAGAAAATTTGGACTTAAAAGAAAAAGTCATACGAAAGGATTGATGCGGCAACGAGGAAATAGCCTTTGATTTAAAAAAAATAACTTTGATATTGTAAAAGAAGGTGTTAAATATGATTTTAAGCCATATTTAGACTCTTCAAAAATAAATTAAATGGTAAAATGGGTGTAAAATACACAAACGAGAATAATCAGGAAGTAAATTTTCAACAATTAGAAATGCTACCTGAATTTAATCACCTAACTCTTGATGACGCAACAAATAAAGTGTTAAAAATAGATAAATTTTTTAAAAATCCTAAAACCCAAATGGTTGAACAGTATGGAGGTGAGGTTTTTATTTCGCCAACAGATAATTTAAATGATGTTATTAATAATCATATAGGAATAGGCTCTAAGGGAAGATTCTGGATTTTTTATCATCATAAGCAAGCAAATAACAATGGAGATGTGAAATGGGATTATATGACATATCGTAAAGGAATCTTGCAAGACCAAGGTATTTCAGTTTTTGATAATAGAAATAGGGAAATAGCGAATTGTCATTTAGATCATGCTACTGGATTATATACTAATAAGAGAAAACGGTTTTTTGGAGATCCGAGCATTTTTGCATATGAGTTTGGTAATCAAAATATTCCGAATATAAAGTTCTGGTATAATGATGACGATACCATAGATGAAATATTTTATTATGATGATGATTATACACTAAATGAATTTATAGCAAATTCTGAGATTATGGCTAAATTTCCATGGAATCAGCATCATTTTTTCCATTCGTTCAATCCAATACTTCCAACATAATTTTAAAGGATAGAAGGGGATTGGTTAATCTTTACAATCATTCCCCCAAACACAAAAAAATTACTTGCCAAATTAAACACTGGTAATACATAGGAAACTTGAGTTAAATAATTAAAATGAGTATTATAACAGATTATAAGGTAACCTTTGGAATAAAAAAAATTCATGATTCTAATCTTAAATTCATGCGTTCTATAAGTTACTCTTTAGATTCAATTATTGTTAATTTCAGAAATGCTATTGATTGTGATAATTTATTAGAAGCCATTAACCGTAGATTAGGTATATCTCAACAAGGAGAAATAATTTATCCTACACAAAGTTTGCAAATTATAACAATTTCTTATACTTTAACTAAGATATACCATGATATGGAAGCATATGATCTAAATCCAAATATTACACCTGACTATAGTTTGCCTACAGCAGATTTTAAAGAAATAGTAAAAGCTTGGAGAAATTTCGTAGTTAATGATAGTGGATTATTAACCTAAGTTTTTTTAAATTCTGCAAGTGATATAAGTAGATGAAAGAAAATAGAGAAAAGATATAAGACTTACAACCTGATGCTTATCTTCATAAAATACAACATTAATTATTTTGCAGAACTTACTTTTAGAATATCACTCCAAACACAAAAAAATCAAACCAAATCAAACATCGGTAATACATAGGAAACTTGAGTTAAATAATTAAAATGAGTATTATAACAGATTATAAAATAAGTTTTGGAGTTAGAAAAATTCATAACACGAATTTTAAATTTATATCTTCAACTAGACCATCTTTGAATGCTATTCTTTTTGAATTTAGAAGTATTACTAGTTGTGATGATTTATTAAGTGCAATTGATCTTAGACTTGATAACTCTCCACAATCAGAAGATTTTTTCATTCCTACACAAGGATTGCAAATGATAAGAATAGGTTATTCTGAGACTAAATTGTATCATGATGAAAATAAATATGATGCAAACCCAAATATTGCTCCTGGTGATATTCTGCCTACAGCAGAGTTTAAAGAAATAGTAAAAGCTTGGAGAAATTTCGTAGTTAATGATAGTGGATTATTAACCTAAGCTTTATTAAATTCTGCAAGTGATATAAGTAGATGAAAGAAAATAGAGAAAAGATAAAAGACTTACAACCTGATGCTTATCTTCATAAAATACAACATTAATTATTTTGCAGAACTTATTTTTAGAATATCACTCCAAACACAAAAAAATCAAACCAAATCAAACACCGGTAATACATAGGAAACTTGAGTTAAATAATTAAAATGAGTATTATAACAGATTATAAAATAAGTTTTGGAGTTAGAAAAATTCATGAGAAGAATTTTAAACTAATGTCTTCGACTAGTCCATCTCTAGATGCTATCTTTTTTGAATTTAGAACAATAACTAGTTGTGATAGTTTAATAAGAATGATTAACGCTGTCCTTGATAATCCTCCACAATCAGAAGATGTTTTATTTTATACGCAAGGATTACAAATGTTAAAAATAGGTTATTCTGAAACTAAATTGTATCATGATGTAAATAAATATGATGCAAACCCAAATATTGCTCCTGGTGATATTCTGCCTACAGCAGATCTTAGAGAAATTGTAAAGGTTTGGAGAAATTTCGTAGTTAATGGTAGTGGATTATTAACCTAAACTTTATTAAATTCTGCAAATGATATACTTTTAGAATATCCCCGAGCTGCCGCACGAATCCTTTCGTGTGGCCAGTCATGAAAATAAAGATAATATTAAGGAAATTTTTGATCATTTTGAAGCAGATGGCAAATCAATGCATCCATTAATATTGGAAAGAGTAGAATTTCATTTAGAAATTTTAAATTTGAAGCAAGCAAAAACAGATTTATTACTTTTAGAAAGAGCAGAAGGTTTTCTTGGCTTGCATGGTGAAGTACGGTCATTAAATCGTTTATTGTGGGATTTAGAAGGAAAAGAACTTAATGTGGATGATCGAATTTTTGAAAGTATTCTAGGATATACTATAAAATTTAGAAAATCACAGGTTCTCCCACGATATTATGATTGTTGTTTAATTACTAGAGATATTAAAATGATTTTATTAAACTAAAAAAAATGCCTTTAAAACAACCACAAAAAATAAGAGTAAATTTTGATGACTTAGTAGAAGCGAATCATACAGCCGAAGAATTATTAGCTTATAATGGACAGCTATTTACAGGATATGCAGTTTTGGGATACCATCCGAATGGAAATATTGAATCTGAAGAAGAATTTAGAGATGGGATTACTATGGGATGGGTTAATCAATATTACTCTAACGGAAATATTAAAAGAGAAACATTATGTTTTACAAGTAATCAAAATAGTATTGCATTTAATAAATACGATGTAAATGGTAATAAGACTGATTCGTATATATTAATTTCTCAAGAAAACTATAATAAGATTATTAAAAAATACCATTTGTTAGATTAAATATTTTAGCAAAAATGTAATACTCCTCCGCTGATTATTAAAAAAAATATTATGGGAATATTAGAACAAAGAGGTATTAAATTCGTAAAAAAAACGTTAATGGCTATACCTTTAAAGATGTGGAAACTTCGGATTGGGATATGGCTCACATTTCAGGTTTTACATCAATTGAAATTTTGGAAGAAATTATTGAAAATTTAAATTTGGTAATCGCTGGACAATATAATCATATAAACGATTCTGGACTTACAAATAAATATGATGATATAGCTTTTATTACCCCAAATGGAGTAGAGTATTGGGACGAAGATGCCCAAAATAAGTATCCGTTCACATGTTCTTTACAAGATTTTAGAGCATTATGCTTAGAGTGGTTGAACTTTCTTAAGCATTATTAATTTTTATGAATGTCCGTTTTCACAAATATTTTATTATTTGATGCAAAGGCAAACAAAGAATATTAAAATTTGAATGTTTTAAAGTTATACAAAGGAGTAAACTTAGCAAAGAAATACAAAAAGTTATAAAATATGAGAAATCCCCGCAGCTGTACGAATCCTTTCGTGTGCTCAGTTATCTTAGAAATCAAATATTCTAAAAACCACTATATTTTCCCATAAACCTTTTTCATCAGAATAGTCTATTATATTGTATTTTCATTCTTTATTTCTTTTGGAAAACTGTAAGGTTTTAAAAAGAACTTCTTTATATTCATTTCTGATAAATACATCGAGCTAACCTACGATAGCAAAACTTATGAAGTATAAACCTTCAGAATTGTGGAATTTCAACTCATCATTGTATATATTTATAAAAATAATACTTTCTGAAAGAATTTGGACTTAAAAAAAAGTCACATGAAAGGATTCATTTGGCAGCGAGGGAATTATGGCTATATAAATAAAATAACAGCTTGTTGGCCAGAGCTTTAAAGTAAAAATATTATGAACACTTTAACAGATTATAAGGTAACCTTTGGAATAAAAAAAATTCATGGTTTTAATATTAAATTCATGCATTCTATAAGTTATTCTTTAGATTCAATTATTGCTACTTTTAGAAGTATCATTGGTTGTGATCATTTACTAGAAGTAATAAACCTCAGTTCAAATGTATCTCAACAGGGAGAAACAGTTTATACTACACAGAGTTTACAGATTATAACAATTTCTTATACTTTAACTAAGATATACCATGATATGGAAGCTTATGATCTAAATCCAAATATTACACCTGACTATAGTTTGCCTACAGCAGATTTTAAAGAAATAGTAAAAGCTTGGAGAAATTTCGTAACTAATGGTAGTAGCGGGTATTAAGTAGTACACTCTAATTATTCGTCAATATTTTACAACTTTAAAGGATGAAATTTATAGTTTTAAATGAAAATGAAAAGGCAACCTTGAAAATGATGTCCAGCCACCATCCAAATTCTTTCGTTCGAGACCGTGCCAAAAGTTTGATCATGAATCATAATGGCATTAGAGCAAAGCAGATTTCGGATATTTTCTCAGTACAAATCAGAGCTGTTTATTCATGGATTAAATCGTATGAAGATAAAGGGTTTATAGGCCTTTATACGAAAAAGGGACAAGGAAGGATAAATGTTTTTTCTTCATTTTCTTCAGAAGAAGAAAAATGTATTTTGGATAAAATAGATCAGGGAGATTCTGTGAAAGAAACGACCTGTTTTATCAATGAAAATCTTTCAGAACGTGTTACAGAAAGAATGCTAAAAATCTTTCTAAAAAAAAGATTATGTCTGGAAAAGAATACGATGTTGGCTCAAGCCTCTACAAAATCAAGAAGAATATCTATTGAAAGCAGAGCAATTGAAGAGTTTAATGAGTCTGACGAAAGATGATTATTTGGATGTATACTTTGCTGATGAGAGCGGATTTTCTTTAACTCCCTCCATTTCTTACCATTGGCAACAAAAAAATGTAAATGTAAAAATTATACCCAGGCACAGTAAAAGAATCAATGTTTTTGGGATGATGTCTAAGAATAATAATCTTTTTCAGCGTCATCATATTGGAAAAATAACTTCTGATTTTGTAATTCAGGCCATTGATGAATTTTCAAAAACAATCACAAAGAAGACTGTTATTTGTTTAGATAATGCACGGATACATCATTCTAAGGAATTTAAAGCCCAAATTTCAAAATGGAAGAAGTTAGATATTGAAATTTTTTATCTTCCAAAATATAGTCCACATCTTAATTCTATTGAAATTCTTTGGCGAAAAATAAAGTATGAATGGCTTCGTGCAAAAGATTA